>NZ_JBEYZD010000030.1:0-98067 GCF_040645895.1 Streptomyces olindensis
TGCTGCTGCTGGTGGCGGTGGTCGCGGTGTGGGGCGCGGCCCTCGGCATCGGAGGGCTGGTCTTCGAGCCGGTCTTCGGCTTCGCCGGGTGTCGGCCCTTCGTTCCCGTGTGGCGGCGCCAGGATTCGAACCTGGGAAGGCTGAGCCGGCAGATTTACAGTCTGCTCCCTTTGGCCGCTCGGGCACACCGCCGGGGTAGCTGCCCGGTGAGCCGCTTTTCGGCGGCGCTCCGTGGCAACGACGTAAACAATACCCGATGTGCAGGGGTGCTTCGCCACCCGATTGATCGGCGCCCGGAGGGCGGGGGGTGGCTAGGCTGGTCCGGATGCGGCCGGGGACCTGAACGGGCCCGGCGGCCGCCACGTACGCCGGTACGCACGACACGCACCCCGATACAAGGAGCCACAGGACATGGCCGACTCCAGTTTCGACATCGTCTCGAAGGTCGAGCGGCAGGAGGTCGACAACGCCCTCAACCAGGCCGCCAAGGAGATCTCGCAGCGCTACGACTTCAAGGGCGTCGGCGCCTCGATCACGTGGTCCGGTGAGAAGATCCTCATGGAGGCGAACTCCGAGGAGCGGGTGAAGGCTGTCCTCGACGTCTTCCAGTCCAAGCTGATCAAGCGCGGCATCTCGCTGAAGGCTCTGGACGCGGGTGAGCCCCAGCTCTCCGGCAAGGAGTACAAGATCTTCGCGTCCATCAAGGAGGGCATCTCCCAGGAGAACGCGAAGAAGGTGGCGAAGACCATCCGCGACGAGGGCCCGAAGGGCGTGAAGGCGCAGGTGCAGGGTGAGGAGCTGCGGGTCAGCTCCAAGAGCCGTGACGACCTCCAGGCCGTCATCGCCCTGCTGAAGGGCAAGGACTTCGACTTCGCGATGCAGTTCGTGAACTACCGGTAGACCCGCTCGGGTCCGCCGGGCTTCACGCTCTGCACGGGTACGAGGAAGGGTGGGCGCCTGCCGGTGCCCACCCTTCTCGCCTGCTGGCCGCGGTCCGTGTGCGCGGTCAATCGCGCGAGTGGCCGAACAGGAGGCGGTAGGCGATCAGGAGGACGAGCGATCCGCCGATCGCCGCGGCCCAGGTGGTGCCGTCGTAGAAGTCCTTGGTGATCGGGTGGTCCATCCAGCGGGCCGATATCCAGCCGCCGATGAACGCGCCCGCGATGCCGATCAGGGTCGTGCCGATGAGGCCGCCCGGGTCGCGCCCCGGCAGCAGGAACTTCGCGATGGCTCCGGCCAACAGTCCCAGGATGATCCAGCTGATGATGGTCATGCCGTGAACCTGCCCTTTCACGCTGTGCCCGCACTGTCCCGGCCTGTGATCTTGCTCGCGGCAGGCCGTGCTCGTGCGTCGTACGCCGGGCGTCCCGTGGGCGTCGTCCTTGCCGCGCGCGGTCAGCCGTCTTGCTGGGGAGGACGTCCCGGGGGTGCGTGCCGGTTGCGCAGCGCCGGCGTGTGGTGCGTTACGGCGGCTCGCGAAGTCCGGCCCTGTCGGTCTGTGTCGGAGGGCCTGGCGGTCACTCGGGTCGGCAACTGCTCGGTCGCGGTCATGGGTTCATCATGCGGGCCGGCGCCGGAAGCCGGGCGGGGCTGTGGACGACCACTGGCTTGTGGATACCGGGCGCTGCGATGCGGGACACCGGACCGGCGGCCAGCCACGGCGGCGAGCGCCATGTCGCTGCTGCGGCGGCGCCATGGGGCCGCGTCAGCGCACCGCGAACGGCTCGTCCGTCCGTACGATGTCGCGGCCCAGCGGGAGCAGCGAGACCGGGATCAGCTTGAAGTTGGCGATGCCGAGCGGGATGCCGATGATCGTGACGCACAGGGCGATGCCGGTGGCGATGTGGCCGAGGGTCAGCCACCAGCCCGCGAGCACCAGCCACAGCACGTTGCCGACGCAGGACGGGGCGCCCGCGTCCCGGCGCTCGACCGTCGTGTACCCGAAGGGCCACAGCGCGTAGACGCCGATGCGGAACGCCGCGATGCCGAACGGGATGCCGATGATGGTGATGCAGAGGAGCAGGCCCGCGAGCATGTAGGCGAGGAACAGCCAGAAGCCGCTGAAGACGAGCCATATGACGTTCAGGATGGTCTTCACTGATTCCCACCTGCCATCTTCTCGAGCCGGGCGATGCGTTCCGCCATCGGCGGGTGTGTGGAGAACATCTTCGAGAGGCCCTGGCCGGGCCGGAACGGGTTGGCGATCATCATGTGGCTGGCCGTCTCGATACGGGGCTCGGGCGGCAGCGGGAGCTGCTTCGTGCCCAGTTCGAGCTTGCGCAGGGCGCTGGCCAGGGCGAGCGGGTCGCCCGTGAGCTGGGCGCCGGAGGCGTCCGCCTGGTACTCCCGGGAGCGGCTGATGGCCAGTTGGATGAGCGAGGCGGCGAGCGGGCCCAGGATCATGATCAGCAGCATGCCGAGCAGGCCGGGGCCGTCGTCGTCGTCGGAGCGCCCGATCGGGATCAGCCAGGCGAAGTTGACCAGGAACATGATCACGGAGGCGAGGGCACCGGCGACCGACGAGATGAGGATGTCGCGGTTGTAGACGTGGCTGAGCTCGTGGCCGATGACGCCGCGCAGCTCGCGCTCGTCCAGAAGACGCAGGATGCCGTCGGTGCAGCACACGGCGGCGTTGCGTGGATTGCGGCCCGTCGCGAAGGCGTTGGGCGCCTCCGTCGGGGAGATGTACAGGCGCGGCATGGGCTGGCGGGCCTGGGTGGAGAGCTCGCGGACCATGCGGTAGAGCCCCGGGGCCTCGAACTCGCTCACCGGGCGGGCGCGCATCGCGCGGAGCGCCAGCTTGTCGCTGTTCCAGTACGCGTACGCGTTGGTGGCCAGCGCTACCAGGACGGCGATGACGAGCCCCATGCGGCCGAAGAAGCTGCCGATGACGATGATGAGTGCGGACAGTCCCCCGAGGAGGACTGCTGTCCTGAGCCCGTTGTGCCGGCGGTGCACGGTACGCCCTCCAAGTGGTGCGGCAGGGGGACCCTTGCTGTCTCTGCGGTGCCACCGGTGCCGTGGTGTCACGTCCAGTGGACCCTCCCGTACTGGTCAACGCCAGGCGGGAGGCACTAGTTCCCTTGTGCCTGCGGGGCCGGCCGTGGACCGTACGGGTGACGGCCGCTGACGCGCCACGCACGCGTGGGGGATCGAGTGCCCACACGCGCGTGGTGAAAGCGCGACCGGTGTGGCCGCCGGGGTCGGACTGGAGTCGGACTGAGGTCGGACCTGAGGCCGTACCGGGGTCAGAAGAGTCCGGTGTCCGTGAAGCGCAGGACCAGCTGGGGTGCCCCGGACAGAGCGATGCCGAGGACGCCGGTCAGGGCGATCGCGGCGGTGAGCGGGGCAGGCACGCGGTGCTTCTCCGGTTCGCCCTCGGGGGCACGGAACAGCTGGGCCGTCCACTGGAGGTAGTAGAACAGCGCGATGACGACGTTGACGGCCATGATCACGGCAAGCCAGCCGAGGCCCGCGTCGACGGCCGCCGAGAAGACGGTGACCTTGGCGAAGAGGCCGATGATGCCCGGCGGCAGCCCGGCGAGGCACAGCAGGAAGAACGCCAGGAGCAGCGCGGACAGTGGGCTCGACGCGTAGAGGCCGCGGTAGTCGGCGACGCGGTTGAGGGTCTTCGTCCGGCCGACGAGCGCGGCCACGGCGAAGGCACCGAGGTTCACGGCGCCGTACATCAGGGCGTAGGCGACGGTGGAGCCGATGGACTTCTCGGCGTCCCCGGAGTACGCGGCGGCGGCGATCGGCACCAGGAGGTAGCCGGCCTGGCCGACGGAGGACCAGGCGAGCAGGCGAACCACGCTGTACGCGCGCGTGGCCTGCTGGCGGAGGGCTCCGACGTTGCCGACGGTCATGGTGAGCGCGGCCAGGGCGGCCAGGGCCGGGCCCCAGACGTCGGCGTAGGACGGCAGGGCCACGACCGTGACGAGGATCAGGCCGCTGAAGCCGACGGCCTTGCCGATGACCGACAGGTAGGCGGCGATCGGCAGGGGGGCGCCCACGTAGGTGTCGGGCACCCAGAAGTGGAAGGGCACGGCGGCGGTCTTGAAGGCGAAGCCGACGAGGGTGAGGACGACACCGGTCTGCGCGAGCGTGTCGAGCTGCCCGTCGACGCTCTGGATGCGGTCGGCGATCCGGGTCAGGTAGAGGGTGCCCGTGGAGGCGTACAGGAAGCTGATGCCCATGAGGCTGACCGCGGTGGCGGTGACCGAGGACAAGAAGAACTTCAGGGCCGCCTCGGAGGACCTCCGGTCGCCGTACTTGAGGCCGACCAGCGCGAAGGCGGGCAGGGACGCGACCTCCAGGGCGACGATCAGGGTCGCGAGGTCGCGGGAGGCGGGCAGGAGGGCCGCGCCGGCCGCGGAGGACAGCAGCAGGAACCAGTACTCCCCCTCGGGGAGCGCCTTGCGGGCGTCCTTCAGGGCGGTGACCGACAGCAGGGCCGCGAGGAGTGCGCCGCCGAGGACCAGGAACTGGATGACCAGGGTGAAGCGGTCGGCCGTGTAGCTGCACACGGCCGCGTCGCCGGTCAGGCAGAAGGTGCTGCGGTCGCCGTCCAGGAGGGGCAGCAGCATGAGCGTGGCGGCGGCCAGGCCCGCCACCGACGTCCAGCCGAGGAGCGCCTTGCGGTGCTCGGCGACGAACAGGTCGGCGACCAGGACGACGAGTGCGACGACCGCCGTGATGGTGGGCGGCGCGATCGCGAGCCAGTCGACGGACTGGACGAGCGAGGCGGCCAGGGGCTGGGCCGGGGAGCTCATCGGGTGCCTCCTGCGAGGAGCTGCTGGACGGCCGGGTCGCTCAGGCCGAGCAGGGCCTTGGGCCACAGGCCCGCGACGACGGTGAGGACGACGAGCGGGGTCCAGGCCGCGAACTCGTACGAGCGGACGTCGGTGAGCCTCGGGGCGTCCTGCGGCAGGGCGCCCATGCAGACGCGGCGGACCACGATCAGCAGGTACGCGGCCGTCAGCAGCGTGCCGAAGGCGCCGATCGCCATGAAGGTGAGGAAGGCCGCGCGGTTGAGGCCCTCGGCGGGCTGGAACGCGCCGAACAGGGCGAGCATCTCGCCCCAGAAGCCGGCCAGGCCCGGCAGTCCGAGCGAGGCGACGGCGGCGAAGGCGAGCAGGCCTCCGAGGCGGGGGGCCTTGCCGTAGAGCGCGGCGCCGGTCTCCTCTGCGAGGGTGTCGAGGTCGGTGGTGCCCGTGCGGTCCTTCAGGGCGCCGACCAGGAAGAACAGCAGGCCGGTGATGAGGCCGTGGGCGATGTTGGCGAACAGGGCGCCGTTCACGCCGGTCGGGGTCATGGTCGAGATCCCGAGCAGGACGAAGCCCATGTGGCCGACGGAGGAGTAGGCGATGAGGCGCTTCAGGTCGCCCTTAGCGCCCTGCTTGGCGAGGGCCAGGCAGGCGAGGGATCCGTAGATGATGCCGACGACGGCGAGAGCCGCGAGGTAGGGCGCGAAGGTGCGGAAGCCGTCCGGTGCGATGGGGAGCAGGATCCGGACGAATCCGTACGTACCCATCTTCAGCAGCACACCGGCCAGCAGGACCGAGCCGACGGTGGGCGCGGCGGTGTGGGCGTCGGGCAGCCAGCTGTGCAGCGGCCACATCGGCGTCTTCACGGCGAGCCCGATCCCGATCGCCAGAACGGCGATGACCTGCACCGATGTGGTCAGCGACCGGCCGTTGTCAGTGGCGAGTGCCATCATGTCGAACGTGCCCGCCTTGATCCCGATCAGGAGCAGGCCGAGCAGCATGACCACGGATCCGAGCAGCGTGTAGAGGATGAACCGCCACGCGGCCTGGCTCCGGCCCTCGCCGCCCCAGCGGGCGATGAGGAAGTACATCGGGATGAGGACCATCTCGAAGGCGAGGAAGAACAGCAGCAGGTCGAGGACGGCGAAGGTCGCCAGCGTGCCGGACTCGAGGACGAGCAGCAGGGCGACGAAGGCCTTCGGGGTCGGCCCCGCGGGCATCCTGAAGTACGAGTAGAGCGCGCAGAGGAAGGTCAGCAGCGCGGTCAGGACCAGCAGGGGGAGGGAGATGCCGTCGATGCCGAGGTGGATGCGCACGTCGAGTGCGGGGATCCAGCTGATGTCGGTGCTGGCCTGCATCTTCGACGGCTGGTCGTGGTCGAAGCCGAGCGCGAGGACGATCGCCGCGATGAGGACGGCCCCGGTGACGGTGACGCCGTGCCGGAGCACGGCCTGCTCGGGCGACTTCCCCTTCAGCTCGGGCGGGGCCGGCAGGAGGGCCGCGGCGGCCCCGAGGAGCGGGCCGACGACGACGAATGCCAGAAGGAACTGCATCACGGACTCGTTGATATCGATCACGCCTGCTCACGCTCCCGTGGCGACGAGGACGACGGCGACCGCGAGGACGACGGTGCCGGCGAGCAGCGCGCTCACATAGGTCTGGACGTTGCCGGTCTGGGCGCGCCGTACGGCCGTGCCTAGCCAGCGGGGCAGCGCGCCCGCACCGCGTACGTAGGTCTCGACGACCTCGCGGTCGAGGAACCGCACCAGGCTCGCTCCGGCCTGGACCGGGCGGACGAAGAGGGCCCGGTACAGGGCGTCCAGGTGGAAGCCGGCGGCCGCGTGCCGGTGCAGCGGGCCGAGCAGCAGCCGTCCCGGGTCCGCGGGGTCGGGTGCGTAGGCGATGTCGCCGTAGGCCGGCTTGTGGGTGGCGATGGCTTCCGCCTCGACCTGGGCGGCGTCGCCCTCGGGGTGGGCCGCGACGGCTCCCAGCGGGACGCGTGCGGTGAGCGCGGTGGTGTGCCGCCAGGCGGCGTAGGTGACGATGCCGCCGACGAGGGCCACGCCCGTGCCGAGCACGGAGGTGGTCAGGGTCGGGCCGAGGTCACGGCCGTCGAACCAGTCGGGCAGCAGGCGGAACGCGAAGCCGCCGAGGGCCAGGGAGGGGACGGCCAGCACCCACAGCACGACGGTCATCGTCAGCGGCTGCCTGCCGTGGTCGGGGGCTTCGGCGCCCCGGCCCCGGAAGGCCAGCAGCCACAGGCGCGTCGCGTAGGCGGCGGTCAGCACGGCCGTGAGCAGGCCGGCGACGAGGACGATCCAGCCCGCGGCGGCGGGAGCGTGCTCGGTGTGCCCGGTGACGACGTGTTCGGCGACGCCGAGGACGGCTTCCTTGGAGAAGAAGCCGCTGAACGGCGGGATCGCGGCGAGCGCCAGCAGCGCCACGGTCATCGTCCAGTACGCGTCAGGGATCCGGTCGCGCAGGTTCCGCATGCGGGACATCGCGGCCAGGGAGTTGGTCCCGGCGGCGTGGATGATCACGCCGGCCGCGAGGAACAGCAGCGCCTTGAAGGCGCCGTGGGACAGGAGGTGGAAGACGGCGGCTCCGCGGTCGCCGACGGCGAGTGCGCCGGACATGTAGCCGAGCTGGCCGATCGTCGAGTAGGCGAGGACGCGCTTGATGTCGTCCTGGGCCAGGGCGGCGAGCGCCGAGCCGGCCATGGTGACGGCGGCCATGACGGCGAGCACCACCATCGCGGCCTGGGAGGCCTCGAAGAGCGGGAGGAGACGGGCGATGAAGTAGACACCGGCGGCGACCATCGTCGCGGCGTGGATCAGCGCGGAGACGGGGGTCGGGCCCGCCATCGCGTCGGGGAGCCAGGTGTGCAGCGGGAACTGCGCCGACTTGCCCGCCACGCCCGCGAGGAGCAGCAGGGCGATCAGCGTCGGATGGTCGAGCGAGCCGCTCGCGACGGCGCCGAGAACGCGGGTGATGCGGAAGGAGCCGGCGTCGGTGGCCAGGGCGAACAGGCCGATCAGGAAGGGGACGTCGCCGAGCTTGGTGACCAGGAAGGCCTTGAGGGAGGCGGCGCGGGCCTCCGGGGTCTCCCAGTAGTGGCCGACCAGGAAGTAGGAGCAGATGCCCATGACTTCCCAGCCGACCAGCAGCACGATCAGGTCGCCGGAGTAGACGACCAGGAGCATCGCGGAGGTGAACAGGGAGACGAGGGCGGCGTACGAGGGGTAGCGCGGGTCGTCGCGCAGGTAGCCCGTCGAGTAGATCTGCACGCAGGAGGCGACCAGGCCGACCAGGACGGCGACGAGCGCGGCGAAGCCGTCGATGTGCAGGGCGAGTTCGATCGGGACGGAGCCGGTGGGGGTGAGTTCCGTGGCCGCGTCGACGGCCGTGTCGCCGCCCTGGCGCGCGGCGACCAGTGCGGCGAGCACCAGCGCGGTGAGCGTCGGCAGGACGGCGAGGGGGCGGACGAAGCCCGGTGCGGTGCGGCCCAGGAGCAGGCCGGCGACGGCGCCGAGGAAGGGAAGGAGGGGGACGAGGACGGCGAGGGTGGTCGTGGTCACGCGGTGGCCTCAGCCTTCTGGGCCTCGCCGGACCGCTCGGCCGCGAGGGCGTCGCCGTCGGGGCCGTCGGGGTCGTGCCGCTCGGAGGTGTCGCGGAGCTTGTCGATGTCCGCGGTGCCGCGGTTGCGGTGCACCGCGAGGACGATCGCCAGGCCGATGCCGATCTCGGCGGCGGCGATGGCGATGGTGAACAGGGTGAGGGCCTGGCCGGAGTGCAGGGTCTCCTCGGCGGTCTTGCTGAGCCAGACGTCGAAGGCGACCAGGTTGAGGTTGACGGCGTTGAGCATCAGCTCGACCGACATCAGGACCAGGATGGCGTTGCGGCGGGCGAGGACGCCGTACAGGCCCGTGCAGAAGAGGAGGGCGGAGAGCACGGCGGGATAGGCGAGGTGCATCAGCGGGCCCCTTCCTGGTCGGAACTCTCTGTGACCGCCTGGGAACTCCCGGTGGCACCCCGGGCGTTCACAGGAGGAGAGCCCGGCTCCGCCTTCGCCTTGCGGGACAGGACGATCGCGCCGACCAGGGCGGCGAGGAGGAGGACGGAGAGGGCCTCGAAGGGGAGGACCCAGTTCTGGAAGAGGCTCGCGCCGGTGGCCTCGGTGGAGCCGGCGGCCGGGCCGTCCAGGTCGATCCAGGTCGTGCGGAAGGCGTCGACGACGACCCAGACCAGGGCGGCAGCGGCGGCGACGGCCACGGTCAGGGCGGCCCAGCGGTTGCCGGAGTCGGCGTCCGGGGAGCGGCCGATGGGGGCTCTGGTGAGCATCAGACCGAACAGGAGGAGGACGACGACGGAACCGACGTAGATGAGGACCTGCACCCAGGCGATGAACTCGGCGGTGAGCAGGAGGTACTCGACGGCCAGGCCACCGAGGGTCACCACCAGCCAGAGGGCGGCGTGCACGAGCTGCCGGGTGGTGACGGTGACGATCGCGGCGCCGAAGGTGACCAGGCCGACGAGGAGGAAGGCGATCTCGACGCCGGTCGGCGAGAGGAAGCCGTGGGTGTCGGCGGCGGCCGTGGTGGTCGGGCCGGTGGCGAGGAGGCCGGCGGTTGCGGCGAGGCTCATTCCTGGCCCTCCTGCCCCGGTGCCGGCCGGTCCGGCTTCGGCTGGTCCGGCGCCGCCCCGTCCGGCTTCGGCTGGTCCGGCTTCGGCTGGTCGGTCTGCTGCTTGGAGTCGCCGTGGGGGCGGGTGGGGCGCTCGGCCGCTCGGGCCTGCTCGTCGGCGTGGGGTTCGGTGGGCGGCGGGGTCTGCTGGGCCGCCAGCTTCTCCGCGGCCTTGCGGGCGGCGGCGACTTCCTTCGGCTCCTCCGCGCCGGGGTCGAGGGCCGGCGGCGCCGGGACGGTCCACATCCACTCCCGGAGCTTGTCGCGCTCGTGAGTGAGGTCGCGGATGTCGGTCTCGGCGTACTCGAACTCCGGGGACCAGAACAGGGCGTCGAAAGGACAGACCTCGATGCAGATACCGCAGTACATGCACAGGGAGAAGTCGATGGCGAAGCGGTCGAGGACGTTGCGGCTGCGCTCGCGGCCGCCCGGTGCCGCCGGCGGCACCGTCTCCTTGTGGGAGTCGATGTAGATGCACCAGTCCGGGCACTCACGGGCGCACAGCATGCACACCGTGCAGTTCTCCTCGAACAGGCCGATCACGCCGCGGGTGCGGGGCGGGAGGTCGGGCTGGGCGTCCGGGTACTGCGCGGTGACGGACTTCTTCGTCATCGTGCGGAGGGTGACGGCCAGGCCCTTGGCCAGGCCGCTTCCTGGAATGGGGGCCATGGTTACTGGATCACCACCTTGACGATGCCGGTGAGGGCGATCTGGGCGAGGGAGAGGGGGACGAGGAGGGTCCAGGAGAGCTTCTGGAGCTGGTCCTCGCGCAGCCGCGGGTAGGTGACGCGCAGCCAGATCACGAGGAAGGCGAGGACGGCGGTCTTCAGCAGGGTCCAGACCCAGCCGAGGCCGTCGGCGCCCCAGGGGCCGTGCCAGCCGCCCAGGAAGAGGACGGTGGTCAGGCCGCACAGGACGACGATGCCGGCGTACTCGGCGAGGAGGAACAGGGCGAAGCGGAGGCCGGTGTACTCGGTGTACGCGCCGAAGATGATCTCCGAGTCGGCGACGGGCATGTCGAAGGGAGGACGCTGGAGTTCGGCGAGGCCGGCGACGAAGAAGACGATCGCGCCGACGATCTGCCAGGGCAGCCACCACCACTCGAAGGCGTCGAGGATGCCGGGGATCGAGACGGTGCCGGCCGCCATCGCCACCGAGGCGGCGGTGAGGAGCATCGGCAGTTCGTAGGCGAGGAGCTGGGCGGCGGTGCGCAGGCCGCCGAGGAGGGAGAACTTGTTCGCGGACGCCCAGCCGGCCATGAGCGAGCCGAGGACGCCGACGCCCATGACGGCCAGCACGAAGAAGACACCCGCGTCGATGACCTGCCCGACGGCTCCCTCGTCGGGGCCGATGGGGATGGCGAGCAGGACGAGGAGGTAGGGCAGGAGGGCGACGGCGGGGGCCAGTTGGAAGATGCGGCGGTCGGCGCCCGCGGGGACGACGTCCTCCTTCTGCGCGAACTTCACGCCGTCGGCGATCAGCTGGGCCCAGCCGTGGAAGCCGCCGGCGTACATGGGGCCGAGGCGGCCCTGCATGTGGGCCATGACCTTGTGTTCGGTCTGGCCGATGATCAGGGGGAAGGTGAGGAAGACGACGAAGACGATCAGGAGTCGCAGGGTGACGTCGAGCACGTCGTTCACCGCGGGCCTCCTGTGGGGTCGTCGGGACCTGTGGGGTGGTCGGGACCTGTGGGTTGTTCGGGGTCGTCCGTGGGCTTCGGGTTGTCCGCCGGGGTCTCCGGGGCCGCCGGGGTTTCCGGGGCCGCCGAAGGTTCAGTGCTCTTCGAGGGTGCAGTGTCCTTCGAAGGCTTCTCGGTGCTCTTCGGAGGCTCGATCCGCTCCCGGTCGGGCGACGGCTCGGGGGTCGGCAACGGCGCGGCTTCCGGCGACGGTTCGGGTTCCGGTTCGTCGAAGGCCGGGCGGGCGTGGTGCCACGGGGCGTCCGAGCTGCGTGGAGTGCGCGGGGCGTTGCCCGACCGGCTGTCGCTCCGCCTGTCGGTGCCACTGTCGCTGTCGCCGCGGTCGGACGCGGCGCGTTGACTCGCGCTGCCCTCCGACGCGCTGCGCGCCCGGCGAGGGCCGGCCGGGCCGTCCGACCCGGTCCGCTGCGACGCCGAGCCTTCGCTCGCGCTCCGCGCGCGGCGCGGCCCGACCGACGGAGCGGAGGCCCCGGCATCGGCAGCCGAGGTACCGGCCTCAGCAGTCGAAGGTCCGGTCTCCGCCGCCGAAGGTCCGTTCTCCGTGGCCGAAGGTCCGGTCTCCGCGGCCGAGGGCCCGGTGTCCCCGGCCGACGGTGACTCCGGCCCGGTGGTCCCGGCAGCGGCCTGGCTCACCGAGCCCTCCGACGCCGAGCGAGCGCGACGCGGCACGGTCGGAGACGGCGTGCCCATGTCGCCGGTCGCGGCCTGGCTCGCCGAGCCCTCCGCCGCCGAACGAGCGCGACGCGGCACGGTCGGAGACGGCGTGCCCGTGTCGCCGGTCGCGGCCTGGCTCGCCGACCCGTCCGACGCCGAGCGAGCGCGACGCGGTCCGGTCGGAGACGGCGTGTTCGTGTCGTCGGTCGGGGTCTGGCTTGCCGAGCCCTCCGATGCCGTGCGGGTCCGTCGTGGCGGGCGCTCGCCCGCTGGGCGGGGCGGGCGGTCGGATGCCGTGCGGGCCGCGCCGCGGGCCGGGCGGGCGGGGGCCGGGGGGAGTTGGCCCTTCAGGGGGCCCCACTCGTTCGGGTCGGGGACGCCGGGCGGGAGCATCTGGCGGCGCTTGGGGCCGCCGTGCTCCGACTCGCCGGGTTCCTTCGCGCCGGGCCAGGCCTTGGCGACGCGTGCGGCCAGGACGAAGTCCTTGCGCAGGGGGTGGCCTTCGAAGTTCTCGGGCAGGAGGAGGTGGTCCAGCGCCGGGTGGCCCTCGAAGGTGACGCCGAACATCTCGTGGGTCTCGCGTTCGTGCCAGGCGGCGCCCGCGTAGACGTCGACGGCCGAGGGCAGGGTGGGTGCCTCGTGCGGGACGGTGGTGCGCAGGAGGAGACGGCGCACCGGGGCCAGGGCGGCGACGTGTGCAGTGACGCGGAAGCCCGTGCCCGGTTCGTCGACCGCGCTGAGCCAGTCGAAGTAGGTGCAGCCGAGCCGGTCGCGTGCGGTCTCCAGGGCGGAGATCCAGGTCGCCGGGGGGACGTCGACGGTCAGGACCTCGTAGGACTCCTCGGCCGTGGCGTCCGGGCCGAAGAGTTCCGCGACGTCGGCGGGCAGCCAGCCGGCCTCGGTCATCGTCCCTCCCCCGACGTCGGGCCGGTGGCAGGAGCCGGCGGCTGCACCAGACCGCTCTGCAGCGCGGCCGCCGAGGGGCGGTCCGTGCCGTAGCGCTCCCCCAGCGACTCGCGGGCGATCTTCTCCTGGAGCTTGAGGATGCCCTGGAGGAGCGCCTCGGGCCGGGGCGGGCAGCCGGGGACGTAGACGTCGACGGGGATGATCTGGTCGACGCCCTTGGTGACGGAGTACGAGTCCCAGTAGGGGCCGCCGCAGTTGCTGCACGCGCCGAAGGAGATGACGTACTTGGGTTCCGGCATCTGCTCGTAGAGGCGCTTCACGGCCGGCGCCATCTTGTCCGTGACCGTGCCGGAGACCACCATCAGGTCGGCCTGGCGGGGGCCCGGCGCGAACGGGATGACACCGAGACGGATGAAGTCGTGGCGGGCCATCGACGCGGCGATGAACTCGATGGCGCAGCAGGCGAGGCCGAAGTTGAAGACCCAGAGCGAGTAGCGGCGGCCCCAGTTGAGGATCACCTTCATCGGCTCGGGCGCGAGGCGCGCGAGGGCACCCAGCCGCTTCGGCTCGGGCAGCAGAACGGGCTCGGGGGTCACGTCCATGCCAGGACGCCCTTCTTGTATGCGTAGAGCAGGCCCACGGCCAGGAAGCCGAGGAAGATGAACATCTCGACCAGGGTCGTCGCGCCGTAGCCGGGGGCGGCGAAGACGGTCGCCCAGGGGAACAGGAAGATCGAGTCGACGGCGAAGATCACGTAGAGGAAGGCGTAGACGTAGTAGCGGACCTGGGTGTGGGCCCAGCCCTCGCCGACGGGGTCGACGCCGCACTCGTAGGTCAGGAGCTTCTCGGGCGTGGGGACCACGGGCCGCAGCAGGCGGCCGGCCCCGAAGGCGACGGCGACGAACAGCACGCCGACGACGGCGAGCAGTCCGACGACCGAATAGGACTGGAAGTAGTCCGCCGCGACGACGGTCGTGGTGACGACGGTCGGTTCCGGCACGTCCGTCCCTCGCTCCCTCAGAAAATCGGACCTGGATCCTGCGCCGATCCCGCGGCTCACCCGGACGCCGCCGTTCGACGATCTGTACGCACGGGAGTCTAGGCCCTGATAAAGGCAGGGTAAGCAGCCCGTCACGCCCCGGCATGCGGGGGTGGGGTTTTCCTCAGGTGATCCTGGCGGCGCACCTCATGGCGCGGCTGCCCGCCGCCGGGCACGCTAACGCATATGACCGAACGCATCCCGTCCACGGGCACCGAAGCGGCCGCGTCGGCGGCCGGGCAGGACGACCGTCCGCCGCCGGCCCGTCTCGCCTACGACCGGCACACCTGGAAGGAGATCGCGCACCTCCTGGCCAACCTTCCGGTCGCACTGCTCGGATTCACCTACGTCGTCACGATGCTGTTCACCGGTTTCGGGCTGACCGTCACGGTGGTCGGCTTCCCGCTGCTCGCGGCCGGGCTCATGGGCGCGCGGCAGCTGGGCAGGATGGAGCGGGCGCGGGCCCGGGCGCTGCTCGGGGTGCGGGTGGACGAGCCGAGCCGGCTGCGGCTGCGCGGCGGGGGCGGCTTCTTCCAGCGGTTGTGGATGCAGCTGAAGGACCCGGTGGGCTGGCGCACGGTGCTGTACGAGTTCATCCGGCTGCCGTGGGGCGTCCTCACCTTCACCGTCACGCTGGTCTCGCTGTTCGTGCTGTGGCCGGTGCTGCCGTTCATCGCGCGGGGCCTGACCAACGCCGACCGGGCCATGGTCCGCGCGCTGCTGTCGCCCTCCGACGAGCTGGAGCGGCGCATCGCCGAGCTGGAGTCGGACCGGGGCGTCGTGGTGGACACGGCGGCGGCCGACCTGCGGCGCATCGAGCGGGATCTGCACGACGGGGCGCAGGCCCGGCTGGTGGCGCTGGCCATGGGGCTCGGCCTGGCCAAGGAGAAGGTGCTGGAGGACCCCGACGCGGCGGCCGCGATGGTCGAGGAGGCGCACGGCGAGGTGAAGCTGGCGCTCCAGGAGCTGCGGGACCTGGCCCGCGGCATCCACCCGGCGGTCCTGACCGACCGCGGCCTGGACGCGGCGCTGTCCTCGGTCGCCTCGCGCTGCACGGTGCCGGTGAAGGTGACGGTCGACCTGCCCGCGCGGCCCGCCGCGGCCATCGAGGGCATCGCCTACTTCACCGTCTCGGAGCTGCTGCAGAACGTCAGCAAGCACAGCCGGGCGAAGTCGGCGTCGGTGGAGGTGTGGCGGACGGACGACCGGCTGCTCATACAGGTGGAGGACGACGGCCGCGGCGGCGCGCGCCTCGACCGCGGTACGGGGATGAAGGGCCTGGCCGACCGGCTGGACGCCGTCGACGGCCTGTTCGTGCTGGAGTCCCCCGAGGGCGGCCCGACGACGGTCACGGCGGAACTGCCGTGGCGCGACCGCACGGACGCCCCCTAGGGGCGTTGGCGCACACCCCGGAAGTCCGGGGGTGGGGAAAACCCCCCGTCCAAGACGCCGACGGACTCCATGGTCCGCCGACCTGCGGCGGAGCAGGGTGGAGGTACGAGGGAACAGCCGCAGGACGAGGAGAAGGACGACGCCGATGGCCACGGAGTACGGACAGGGTTACGGGCTCGACAGCGGGTCCGGGTTCCCCGCGAGCACCGAACGGCGGCGCCGGCTGCCCGCCGCACTGCGGGCGCCCGTCGAGGGACGCACCTGGCGTGAGCTCGGCCATGTGCTGCTCAGCCTGCCGATCAGCATCCTGCTGTTCACCTACGCGGTCACGATGGTGTCGCTCGGTGCGGGCCTGCTGGTGACGTTCCTCGGCATACCGGTGCTGGCGGCGGCGCTCGCCGGGTGCCGTGGCTTCGGGGCGCTGGAGCGGATGCGGGCGCGGGCGCTGCTGGGCCTGGAGGTGGGCGAGCCGGAGCCGCTGCGGATGAAGCGGCCGGGCGTCATGGCGTGGATGGGTGCCGTCCTGAAGAGCGGCGCGTCGTGGCGGGCCCTGCTGTACGCGGTGGTGCATCTGCCCTGGGCGGTGTTCTCGTTCGTCGTCTCCGTGAACGTCTGGGCGCTGGGCTGGGGGCTGCTGACGTACCCGCTGTGGTTCTGGGTGTTCCCGATGTACGCCGGTCAGGACGGGGTCCAGCTGTACGGCGACGAGACGCACCGGGTCTACCTGGACAACCCCTTCGAGATCACGGTGACCGCGCTGGTGGGTCTGCTGTTCACGATCGCCACGCCGTGGATCGTGCGGGCGCTGACGATGGTGGACCGGCTGCTGGTGCACGGGCTGCTGGGGCCGTCGCGGCTGGCCTCGCGGGTGGTGGAGCTGGAGTCGGACCGGGGGGTCGTGGTGGACACGGCCGCTGCCGACCTGCGGCGCATCGAGCGGGATCTGCACGACGGCGCGCAGGCCCGGCTGGTGGCGCTGGCCATGGATCTGGGGCTGGCGAAGGAGAAGCTCCAGGAGGATCCGGAGGCGGCTCAGCGGATGGTGGACGAGGCGCACGGCGAGGTGAAGACGGCGCTGCAGGAGCTGCGGGACCTGGCCCGGGGCATCCATCCGGCGGTGCTGACGGACCGGGGGCTGGACGCGGCGCTGTCGGCGGTGGCGTCCCGGTGCACGGTGCCGGTGCGGGTCGAGGTGGATCTGGCGGAGCGGCCCGCGCCGGCGATCGAGGGCATCGCGTACTTCACGGTCTCGGAGCTGCTGCAGAACGTCAGCAAGCACGCGCGGGCGACCTGGGCGGGCGTGGAGGTGTGGCGGACGGAGAACCGGCTGATGCTGCAGGTCGTGGACAACGGCGTGGGCGGGGCCGACACCTCCCGGGGGTCCGGGCTGGCCGGGCTCGCGGAGCGGCTCGACGCGGTGGACGGGATCCTGGTGGTGGACTCGCCGGCGGGCGGACCGACCCGGGTGACGGCGGAGCTGCCGTGGCGCGGTGAGCACGTGCGGTGACCTCGGCGGGGGCTCGGCCCCCGCGACCAAGGGGCCAGGGGCGAACCCCCTGGCCCGGCCTTTTCCCTTCCCCCGCCGGCCTTCGAAGCCCGAGCCACCGGAGCCCGGCCCGCGGAACGGCATACGGAGCCCGGCCCGCGGAACGGCATACGGAACCCGGCACACCGGACCCCGGCCCCCGCGGAACCCGGCATACCGGAACCCGGCCCCCCGCATCCGATTCGCGTCGCCCACCCCCATCCACGCCCGGATGCTGAAATGCTGGACCCGTCGCACGGGTGGGCGCGGAGCCGTGGTGGGCCGCGGACGGGCGACGTCGGGCTGTGGGGGGCCGAAGATCGTGGAGGACAGGGTGCGGGTGGTCATCGCCGAGGATTCAGTGCTGCTCAGGGAGGGCCTGACCCGGCTGCTGACCGACCGCGGGCACGAGGTCGTCGCCGGGGTCGGTGACGGCGAGGCACTGATCAAGACCATCACGGAGCTGGACGCGCAGGGCGAGCTGCCGGATGTCGTGGTCGCCGACGTGCGGATGCCGCCGACGCACACCGACGAGGGCGTGCGGGCGGCGGTGCAGCTGCGCAAGGCGCACCCGGGGCTCGGCGTGCTGGTGCTGTCGCAGTACGTGGAGGAGCAGTACGCCACGGAGCTGCTCGCGGGCTCCAGCCGGGGTGTCGGCTACCTGCTGAAGGACCGGGTGGCCGAGGTGCGGGAGTTCGTGGACGCGGTGGTGCGGGTGGCCGGGGGCGGGACGGCCCTGGACCCGGAGGTGGTCGCGCAACTGCTGGGCCGCAGCCGCAAGCAGGACGTGCTGGCGGGGCTCACCCCGCGGGAGCGCGAGGTGCTGGGGCTGATGGCCGAGGGGCGGACGAACTCGGCGATCGCCCGGCAGCTCGTGGTCAGCGACGGGGCCGTCGAGAAGCACGTCAGCAACATCTTCCTCAAGCTGGGGCTGTCCCCGAGCGAGGGCGACCACCGCCGGGTCCTGGCCGTGCTGACGTACCTCAATTCGTGAAACTCCTGACATGTGAGTCAGGGCGCTCGAACGTCTCAAAGTCGTGTCCAACATGCGAATGACCCGAAGAACGCGACCCTTGCGGTCGTAGGGTTGATCCTGGGAGGGCCTGCGGGAAGGCCTCTCCCGGACAGCCGCCTCGAGGGAGGTCCAGTTCAGTGACCAGCCAGGTCAGTAGCCCAGCGGAGCAGGCCGACGGAGCAGTCGTAGGAGAGCAGCGCAAAGCGGCGGGCGCGAAGGATGTCCGTCGCCTCGACCGGGTGATCATCAGGTTCGCGGGGGACTCGGGTGACGGTATGCAGCTCACCGGTGACCGCTTCACCTCGGAGACCGCGTCGTTCGGCAACGACCTGTCGACGCTGCCGAACTTCCCGGCCGAGATCCGGGCCCCCGCCGGGACCCTGCCGGGCGTGTCGTCCTTCCAGCTGCACTTCGCGGACCACGACATCCTCACGCCCGGTGACGCGCCGAACGTGCTGGTGGCGATGAACCCGGCCGCCCTGAAGGCGAACATCGGGGACCTGCCGCGCGGCGCGGAGGTGATCGTCAACACGGACGAGTTCACCAAGCGGGCGATGCAGAAGGTCGGCTACGAGGCGTCGCCGCTGGAGGACGGGTCGCTGGACGGCTACCACGTGCACCCGGTGCCGCTGACCACGCTGACCGTGGAGGCGCTGAAGGAGTTCGACCTCACCCGCAAGGAGGCCGAGCGCAGCAAGAACATGTTCGCGCTGGGGCTGCTGAGCTGGATGTACCACCGGCCCACGGAGGGCACGGAGAAGTTCCTGAAGTCGAAGTTCGCCAAGAAGCCCGACATCGCGGCGGCCAACATCGCCGCGTTCCGGGCCGGCTGGAACTTCGGCGAGACGACGGAGGACTTCGCGGTCTCCTACGAGGTCGCCCCTGCGGCCACGGCGTTCCCGCCGGGTGTCTACCGCAACATCTCCGGCAACCTCGCCCTGTCGTACGGGCTGGTGGCCGCGAGCCGGCAGGCGGATCTGCCGCTGTACCTGGGGTCGTACCCGATCACCCCGGCGTCGGACATCCTGCACGAGCTGAGCAAGCACAAGAACTTCGGCGTGCGGACCTTCCAGGCCGAGGACGAGATCGCCGGGATCGGGGCGGCGCTGGGCGCGGCGTTCGGCGGTTCGCTGGCCGTGACGACGACGAGCGGCCCGGGCGTGGCGCTGAAGTCGGAGACGATCGGCCTCGCGGTGTCGCTGGAGCTGCCGCTGCTGATCGTGGACATCCAGCGCGGCGGCCCGTCGACGGGTCTGCCCACCAAGACCGAGCAGGCGGACCTGTTGCAGGCGATGTTCGGGCGCAACGGTGAAGCGCCGGTGCCGGTGGTCGCGCCGCGCACGCCGGCGGACTGCTTCGACGCCGCGCTGGAGGCCGCCCGGATCGCGCTGACGTACCGGACGCCGGTGTTCCTGCTCTCCGACGGCTACCTGGCCAACGGCTCGGAGCCGTGGCGCATCCCGGACCTGGAGGAGTTGCCGGACCTCCGGGTGCAGTTCGCGCAGGGCCCGAACCACACGCTCGACGACGGCACCGAGGTGTTCTGGCCGTACAAGCGCGACCCGCAGACCCTGGCCCGCCCCTGGGCGATCCCGGGCACGCCGGGTCTGGAGCACCGGATCGGCGGCATCGAGAAGGAGGACGGCACGGGCAACATCTCCTACGCCCCGGCCAACCACGACTTCATGGTGCGCACCCGGCAGGCGAAGGTGGACGGCATCGACGTCCCGGACGTCGAGGTGGACGATCCGCACGAGGCGAGGACGCTGGTGCTGGGCTGGGGTTCGACGTACGGGCCGATCACGGCGGCGGTGCGGCGGCTGCGCAGAGCCGGGGAGTCCATCGCACAGGCGCACCTGCGCCACCTCAACCCCTTCCCGCGGAATCTGGGTTCCGTGCTGGAGCGTTACGACAAGGTGGTGATCCCCGAGATGAACCTCGGGCAGCTCGCCACGCTCATCCGGGCGAAGTACCTGGTCGACGCCCACTCGTACAACCAGGTCAACGGCATGCCGTTCAAGGCGGAGCAGCTCGCCGCGGCTCTGAAGGAGGCCATCGATGGCTGAGACGTCCACGACAGGCGCCCGCACCGTCGAAGCGCTGTCCCTGGTCCCCAAGGCCGAGGGCAGGCAGTCGATGAAGGACTTCAAGTCCGATCAGGAAGTGCGCTGGTGCCCCGGCTGCGGCGACTACGCCATCCTCGCCGCGGTGCAGGGCTTCATGCCCGAACTGGGGCTGGCGAAGGAGAACATCGTCTTCGTCTCGGGCATCGGCTGCTCGTCCCGCTTCCCGTACTACATGAACACGTACGGGATGCACTCCATCCACGGCCGCGCCCCAGCCATCGCCACGGGTCTGGCCAGCTCCCGCCGCGACCTGTCGGTGTGGGTCGTCACGGGTGACGGCGACGCGCTGTCCATCGGCGGCAACCACCTGATCCACGCGCTGCGCCGCAACGTCAACCTCAAGATCCTGCTGTTCAACAACCGGATCTACGGTCTGACCAAGGGCCAGTACTCGCCGACCTCCGAGGTCGGGAAGATCACCAAGTCGACGCCGATGGGCTCGCTGGACGCGCCGTTCAACCCGGTGTCGCTGGCGATCGGCGCGGAGGCGTCCTTCGTGGCGCGGACGGTGGACTCGGACCGCAAGCACCTGACGGAGGTGCTGCGCCAGGCCTCCGCCCACCAGGGCACGGCGCTGATCGAGATCTACCAGAACTGCAACATCTTCAACGACGGTGCCTTCGACGCCCTGAAGGACAAGCAGCAGGCCGAGGAGGCCGTGATCCGGCTGGAGCACGGCAAGCCGATCCGCTTCGGCGCCGACCTGACCAAGGGCGTCGTACGGGACCCGCTGACCGGCGACCTGAAGGTGGTCGCGGTGACGCCGGAGAACGAGGACCAGGTGCTCGTCCACGACGCGCACTCCCCGTCCCCGACCACGGCGTTCGCGCTGTCGCGCCTCGCCGACCCCGACACCCTGCACCACACGCCGATCGGTGTCCTGCGCTCCGTCGACCGGCCCGTCTACGACACGCAGATGGCCGACCAGCTGGACACCGCCATCGAGCAGCACGGCAAGGGCGACCTGGGCGCGCTGCTGGCGGGCGGCGACACCTGGACGGTCGTCGGCTGACCTCCCGCAGGACGAAAGGGGCCCGGGACCGCTACGAGGCGGCCCGGGCCTCGTCGTACGCCCGGCGCGCCTTCTCCACGTCGTCCATGCGCCGGTCGGTCCAGTCCGCGAGGGCCCGGACCTGCTCGGCGGCCTCGCGGCCCAGGTCGGTGAGGGAGTAGTCGACGCGGGGCGGGATGACGGGCCGGGCGTCGCGGTGGACCAGGCCGTCCCGTTCCAGGGTCTGGAGGGTCTGCGTGAGCATCTTCTCGCTGACGCCCCGGCCCCCCTGCGCGCCGATCGCCCGGCGCAGCTCGCTGAACCGGTACGGACGGTCCAGGAGCAGGATCAGGACGAGCACGCCCCAGCGGCTGGTGACGTGCTCCAGGACCAGCCGGTGCGGGCACAGCGCCTCACTGCTGCTTACTGCCATGCCAGTACCTTACTTCAAAGTGGGTACTTTCCAAGAGTTAGCGCTTCTCCTATGGTTAGTGCCATCGCACCCCACCAGGAGAGTCGTCACCATGAGCATCGTCGTCACCGGAGCCACCGGAAACCTCGGCCGCCACGTCGTGGAGCAGCTGCTCGAGAAGGTTCCCGCCGAGCAGATCACCGCGGTCGTGCGCAACGCGGAGAAGGCCGCCGACTTCGCGGCCCACGGCGTGAAGATCGCGCTGGCCGACTACAACGCCCCCGCCTCCTTCGACGGCCTCTTCTCCGCCGGTGACAAGGTGCTCCTGGTCTCCGGCAACGAGTTCGACAAGGGCCGCGTACAGCAGCACAAGGTCGTCATCGACGCCGCCAAGGCGGCCGGTGTCGCCCTGCTCGCCTACACCAGCGCCCCGGGCACCCTGACCGCCGCGCTCGCCGACGACCACCGCGGCACCGAGGAGATCCTGCTGGACTCCGGCGTGCCCTACGCGCTGCTGCGCAACGGCTGGTACCACGAGAACTACACCGAGAACCTCGCCCCGGTGCTGGAGCACAACGCGGTCGTCGCCGCGGCCGGCGAGGGCAAGGTCTCCTCCGCCTCCCGCGCCGACTACGCCGCCGCCGCCGTCGCCGTGCTCACCGGCGAGGGACACGAGAACAAGACGTACGAGCTGGGCGGCGACACCCCGTGGAGCTTCGCCGAGTACGCGGCCGAGCTGAGCCGGCAGACGGGCAAGGAGATCGCCTACAGCGCCGTCTCCCCCGAGGCCCTGGTCGGCATCCTGACGGGGGCGGGCCTGCCGGAGCCGTTCGCGCAGATCCTCGCGGGCGTCGACGCCTCCATCGAGAAGGGCGAGCTGGTCGTCTCCACCGGAGACCTGTCCCGTCTGACCGGCCGCCCGACGACCTCCCTCTCCGAGGCCATCGCCGCCGCGCTCAAGGGCTGAACTCCCCCGGCGGGCCCTAGGGGGTGTCCGCAAAGCCCCGCCTGCCCCGCGACGCCCGGCACGCTCCCCCAAGCTCTTCGAGCAGGGGGTACCCCCACTCGCCGCACCGGGCGAACACCCGAGTACACCCAGTACGCGGGCGTCCGCCCGGCACGCCGAGAGCACGCACCGAACGCCGCAGGGCCCGCCCTCCGGGCGGACGACGCGACTTTGCGGACACCCCCTAGGGCAGACGCACGAACGGCGACAGGAAGGCGCGGGCGCCGGGGGTGTCCAGGCGGTACGTCACGTTGGTCGCGTAGCAGGGGGTGTCGCCGGTGATGGTGGTGGCGGCGAGGACGCGCTTGCCGCCGATCATGGCGAAGTTGGGGCCGCCCGAGTCGCCGTAGCAGGCGCCTCCGTTGCCCTGCGGAGCGGTCATGGCCAGCCGGGCCCAGGAGTCGTTGAGGGCGTCGAAGGTGACGGGCGCCTTCATGCGGACGCCGCCGCCGGGGTGGGTCTGGCCGCCGGGGCCGTTGACGGCCTCCTGGGTGCCGTAGCCGGCGACGACCCAGTCGGTGGAGTTCAGGCCCCGCGGCCCGAGTCGGCCGAGCTGGTTCGCGGTGGGCAGGGTCGCCGGGGTGAAGCTCCAGCGGGCCTTGACCGCGGCGGCGGACAGCTGGACCACCGAGATGTCGTGGGTGTCGGAGGCGGGCCCCGGGTAGTCCGGGTGCGAGTGGGCCGTGCCCGGGACGGCGACGGCGGCGGCCTGCGCGGCCGGGTCGCCGGGGTACTTCTTCGCGGCCGCGTCGAGGCCGGCCTGCACGTCCTGGTCCAGGGACACGTAGAACCGCACGTTGTCGGGCCAGTCGGTGGTGCAGTGCGCGGCGGTCAGGAAGGTGTCCGCGTCGATCATGGTGCCGGAGCAGACCCAGTCGACCCGGTCGGGGGTCGCGGGGTCGCCGTCGTTGTCCCAGGTGGCCACGAGCGCGCCGACCTCGGTGCGTTCGGGGGCGGGGGTGGCGTTGTAGGAGTTGATGGCGGAGGACGGCAGCGCGGTGGCGAGCACGGCGGCGCCAGCCGCGGCGGTGACGGCGAGGGCACGTACGGAGGTCAAGAGAAACCCTTCTGGGGGTGGGACGGGTCTTCTCCTGTGGGGGTGGAGCGCCAGTGAAGCGCGCGGGGGCGGCCGCGACAAGAGCGCGCCCGCCCCTCCAGGGTTTTCCCTACGTCGGGTCAGCTCGCGGCGCGGATGAACTCCTCGTCGCCCGGCTTCACGTCCCGCAGCAGACAGGTCAGCCGGGCGGTACACACCCTTTTGTCGTTTTCGTCCGTGATGACGATCTCGTACGTGGCGGTGGAGCGCCCCCGGTGCACGGGTGTGGCCACGCCCGTGACCAGACCGGAGCGCACCCCGCGGTGGTGGGTGCAGTTCAGGTCGACCCCCACGGCGATCTTGGAGCTGCCGCCGTGCAGCATCGACCCGATCGAGCCGAGCGTCTCGGCCAGCACCGCGGAGGCCCCGCCGTGCAGCAGTCCGTAGGGCTGGGTGTTGCCCTCCACCGGCATCGTCCCGACGACCCGGTCCGCCGAGGCCTCGCTGATCTGGACGCCCATCCGGGTCCCGAGGTGGCCCGCGGAGAACAGGGCCGGGAGGTCCACGCCGAGCGCGGCGTACTCGTCGATGACCTCTTGCGGGAACTTCACATGCTGCTGCTCACCCATGGGGTCCGGCTCCGTTCGTCCTCGTCACTCGACCGCCTTGCGACTGAGCAAACGCTCAGTCGGTCGCCGATTGTTCCAGACGCACCACGACGGACTTGCTGGCCGGGGTGTTACTGGTGTCCGCCGTGGCATCCAGCGGCACCAGCACGTTGGTCTCCGGGTAGTACGCGGCGGCACATCCCCGGGCCGTCGGGTAGAGCACGACCCGGAAACCGGGCGCCCTGCGCTCCACGCCGTCCTGCCACTCGCTGATCAGGTCGACGTAAGCGCCGTCCGCCAGCTTCAGGGCCCTAGCGTCCTCGGGGTTGACCAGCACCACCCGGCGGCCGCCCCGGATACCCCGGTAGCGGTCGTCCAGGCCGTAGATCGTGGTGTTGTACTGGTCGTGCGAGCGCAGCGTCTGCAGCAGCAGGCGGCCCTCGGGCAGCTCCGGGTACTCCACCGGGGCGGCGGTGAAGTTGGCCTTGCCGGTCGCCGTCGGGAAGCGGCGCTCGTCACGCGGGGCGTGGGGGAGCGTGAAGCCGCCGGGGCGGGCCACGCGCGCGTTGAAGTCCTCGAAACCGGGGATCACGCGGGCGATGCGGTCCCGGATCGTCGCGTAGTCCTTCTCGAACTCCTCCCACGGCGTACGGCTGTTCTCGCCCAGCACGCGGCGGGCCAGGCGGCACACGATGGCCGGCTCCGACAACAGGTGCGCGCTCGCGGGCTCCAGGCGGCCCCGGGAGGCGTGCACCATGCCCATCGAGTCCTCGACCGTCACGAACTGCTCGCCGCCGCCCTGCAGATCGCGCTCGGTGCGGCCGAGCGTCGGCAGGATCAGGGCCCGCGCGCCGGTGACCGCGTGCGAGCGGTTCAGCTTCGTCGACACGTGCACGGTCAGCCGGGCCCGCCGCATCGCCGCCTCCGTGACCTCCGTGTCCGGGGAGGCCGAGACGAAGTTGCCGCCCATCGCGAAGAAGACCTTCGCCTCGCCGTCGCGCAGGGCGCGGATCGCCCGGACGACGTCGTAGCCGTGCTCCCGGGGCGGCGCGAAGCCGAACTCCTTCTCCAGGGCGTCCAAGAACGCCGGGGCGGGGCGCTCGAAGATGCCCATCGTGCGGTCGCCCTGCACGTTCGAATGCCCGCGCACCGGGCACACGCCCGCGCCCGGGCGGCCGATGTTGCCGCGCAGGAGGAGGAAGTTGACCACTTCCCTGATCGTGGGCACGGAGTGCTTGTGCTGGGTGAGGCCCATCGCCCAGCAGACGATGGTCCGCTCGGAGGCCAGCACCATGCGCAAAGCCTTCTCGATGTCCTCCTGGGTCAGACCGGTCGCCTTCAGCGTCTCGTCCCAGTCGGCGGCGCGGGCGGCCTCGGCGAACTCCTCGAAGCCGTGCGTGTGCTCCCGCACGAACGCCTCGTCGACCGCGCCCTCCCGCTCCAGGATCAGCTTGTTGAGGAGGCGGAAGAGCGCCTGGTCGCCGCCGATGCGGATCTGCAGGAACAGGTCCGTGAGCGCCGCGCCCTTGAGCATGCCCTGCGGGGTCTGCGGGTTCTTGAAGCGCTCCAGGCCCGCCTCGGGCAGCGGGTTGACACTGATGATCCGCGCCCCGCCCGCCTTGGCCTTCTCCAGGGCGGAGAGCATGCGCGGGTGGTTCGTCCCCGGGTTCTGGCCGGCGACGATGATCAGATCCGCCTTGTACAGGTCCTCCAGCAGGACACTGCCCTTGCCGATGCCGATCGTCTCCGACAGGGCCGAGCCGGACGACTCGTGGCACATGTTCGAACAGTCGGGGAGGTTGTTCGTGCCGAGCTCGCGGGCGAAGAGCTGGTAGAGGAACGCGGCCTCGTTGCTGGTGCGGCCCGAGGTGTAGAAGACGGCCTCGTCCGGGGAACCGAGGGCGGTGATCTCCTCCGCGATGATGTCGAAGGCGCGCTCCCAGGTGACCGGCTCGTAGTGCGTGCCCCCCTCCGGCAGGTACACGGGATGGGTGAGGCGGCCCTGCTGGCCCAGCCAGTAGCCGCTGCGGCCGGCGAGATCGGCGACCGGGTGCGCCGCGAAGAACTCGGGCGTCACCCGGCGCAGGGTGGCCTCCTCGGCGACGGCCTTCGCGCCGTTCTCGCAGAACTCCGCCTTGTGCCGGTGCTCCGGCTCCGGCCAGGCGCAGCCCGGGCAGTCGAAGCCGTCCTTCTGGTTCACGCTCAGCAGCGTCAGCGCGGTGCGCTTCACGCCCATCTGCCGCTGGGCCACACGCAGCGTGTGCCCGATCGCGGGGAGACCCGCTGCCGCGTGCTTCGGCCCGGCGACCTGCGGCGCGTCCTGAACCGGATCACTCTTGGGCGGCTTCGACGCCATCGCACGCTCCCCTTCCCCTGCGCTGTGAGGTACGTCTCCGATCCTCGCACGCGGTGGTGACATCGGGTGAGGGCGGGCCGGGCCCGGGGGATGGGCTTGGGGCTTGGGGCGCCGGGCCCGGAGGCGGGGCCCGGGCCCGGGGCTTAAGGGCCTGGGCCTGGGGCCGAGGGCTTATGGCTTACCTGCGCACGGCGTTTGCTGTCACCGGTCCCTGCCGGAAGCCCGGCCCGGGGCGGACCTTCGCCGCCACCTGTCCCGGCCCGCCCCCGCGGGGCCACAAGGCCCTCACGTCGCCCGCCCGGTGCGGAGCCCCGCTCCGTACGACCCGCGCCGGCACTCGGTCCGGCCGCGTCCCGGCCCGGCGCGGACGGGGCCGGGGCCGAGTGTCAGTGGGGCGTGGCAGGATCGGGGGCGTGGCAGAGACAGCATCGAAGACGACCGACAAGACCTCCGGCGGCAGCCGTCCGCGACTGATGCTCATGGACGGGCACTCGCTGGCCTACCGCGCGTTCTTCGCGCTGCCCGCGGAGAACTTCACCACCGCGACGGGCCAGCCGACGAACGCGATCTACGGCTTCGCGTCGATGCTGGCCAACACGCTGCGCGACGAGGCGCCCACGCACTTCGCGGTCGCCTTCGACGTCTCCCGCAAGACCTGGCGCTCCCAGGAGTTCACGGAGTACAAGGCGAACCGCTCCAAGACCCCGGACGAGTTCAAGGGCCAGGTCGAGCTGATCTGCGAGCTGCTCGACGCGATGGGCGCCGCCCGCTTCGCGGTGGACGGCTTCGAGGCGGACGACGTCATCGCCACGCTCGCCACCCAGGCCGAGGCCGAGGGCTTCGAGGTGCTGATCGTCACCGGCGACCGGGATTCGTTCCAGCTGGTCAGCGAGCACACCACGGTGCTGTACCCGACCAAGGGCGTCTCCGAGCTGACCCGCTTCACCCCGGAGAAGGTATTCGAGAAGTACGGGTTGACGCCCGCGCAGTACCCCGACTTCGCGGCCCTGCGCGGGGACCCCTCCGACAACCTGCCCGGCATCCCCGGCGTCGGCGAGAAGACCGCCGCGAAGTGGATCAACCAGTTCGGCTCCTTCGCCGAGCTCGTCGAGCGCGTGGAGGAGGTCAAGGGCAAGGCGGGCCAGAACCTCCGCGACCACCTGGAAGCGGTCAAGCTCAACCGCCGCCTCACCGAGCTGGAGCGCCGCGTCGAGCTCCCCAAGGGCGTCACCGAACTGGAGCGGGCCCCGTACGACCGCAAGGCCGTCGCGATGGTCCTGGACACCCTGGAGATCCGCAACCCCTCCCTGCGCGAGCGGCTCTTCGCCGTCGACCCCGGCGCGGAGGAGGCCGAGACCACCCCCATCAGCGCCGAAGGCGTGGAGCTGGACGGCACGGTGCTCTCCACGGGCGAGCTGACCGCCTGGCTCACCGAGCACGCCACCGGCCCCCTCGGCATCGCCACCGTCGACACCTGGGCGCTCGGCACCGGCTCCGTCGCCGAGGTCGCCCTCGCCGCGCCCGGCGGGGCGGCCGCCTGGTTCGACCCCTCCCAGCTGGACGAGGCCGACGAGACGGCGTTCGCCGCCTGGCTCGCCGACGCCGCCCGGCCCAAGGTCTTCCACAACGCCAAGGGCGCCATGCGCGTCTTCGCCGAGCACGGCTGGAGCGTCGAAGGTGTCGCGATGGACACCGCGCTCGCCGCCTACCTGGTCAAGCCGGGCCGCCGCTCCTTCGACCTGGACGCGCTCTCCCTCGAATACCTGCACCGCGAGCTGGCTCCCGCCGCCGCGGCCGACGGCCAGCTCGCCTTCGGCGCGGACGACGGCGCGGAGGCCGAGGCCCTGATGATCCAGGCCCGCGCCGTCCTCGACCTGGGCGAGGCCTTCGAGAGCCGCCTGGAGGAGGTCGGCGCCGCCGACCTGCTGCGCGACATGGAGCTGCCCACGTCCGCGCTGCTCGCCCGCATGGAACGGCACGGCATCGCGGCCGACCGGCCCCACCTGGAGGCCATGGAGCAGATGTTCGCCGGCGCCGTCCAGCAGGCGGTGAAGGAGGCCCACGCGGCAGCCGGGCACGAGTTCAACCTCGGCTCGCCCAAGCAGCTCCAGGAGGTCCTCTTCGGCGAGCTGGCCCTGCCCAAGACCAAGCGCACCAAGACCGGCTACACCACGGACGCCGACGCGCTGGCCTGGCTCGCCACGCAGACGGACAACGAACTGCCGGTGATCATGCTCCGCCACCGCGAGCAGGCCAAGCTCCGCGTCACCGTCGAGGGCCTGATCAAGACGATCGCCGCGGACGGCCGCATCCACACCACGTTCAACCAGACGGTCGCCGCCACCGGCCGCCTGTCCTCCACCGACCCGAACCTGCAGAACATCCCGGTCCGCACGGACGAGGGCCGCGCGATCCGCCGCGGCTTCGTGGTCGGCGAGGGCTTCGAGTCCCTCATGACGGCCGACTACAGCCAGATCGAGCTGCGCGTGATGGCCCACCTCTCCGAGGACGAGGGCCTCATCGAGGCGTTCACCTCCGGCGAGGACCTGCACACCACGGCCGCCTCCCAGGTCTTCGCGGTGGAGCCGACCGCGGTGGACGCCGAGATGCGCCGCAAGATCAAGGCCATGTCGTACGGCCTTGCCTACGGGCTGTCCGCCTTCGGCCTCTCCCAGCAGCTGAACATCGAGGCGGCGGAGGCCCGCGCCCTGATGGACGCGTACTTCGAGCGGTTCGGCGGCGTACGGGACTACCTGCGCCGGGCGGTCGACGAGGCCCGGGCGACGGGCTACACGGCGACGCTCTTCGGACGCCGCCGCTACCTGCCCGACCTCAACAGCGACAACCGCCAGCGCCGTGAGGCGGCCGAGCGGATGGCTCTCAACGCGCCCATCCAGGGCACGGCGGCCGACATCGTGAAGATCGCCATGCTCAAGGTGGACGACGCCCTGCGGGAAGCGGGCCTGTCCTCCCGCATGCTCCTCCAGGTCCACGACGAAATCGTGCTGGAGATCGCCCCCGGGGAGCGGGAGACCGCCGAGGAACTGGTCCGCCGCGAGATGGCGAACGCCGTACACCTCCGCGTCCCCCTCGGCGTCTCGGTGGGCGCGGGGTCCGACTGGGAGTCGGCGGCCCACTAGCCCGCTGCGCTCGCTCCGGACCGGGCAGGGGATTCCCTGCCCCCGGGGGAACAGGGAGCCTGGCCCGGAGCACGGGACGGCGGTGATGGTCGGGGTGGGCCACCCACCCGGACCATCACCCACGTGGCCCCCGAGAAAGCGCCGCACTCCCCG
Organism: Streptomyces olindensis; assembly: GCF_040645895.1. Lineage (NCBI taxonomy): Bacteria > Bacillati > Actinomycetota > Actinomycetes > Kitasatosporales > Streptomycetaceae > Streptomyces > Streptomyces olindensis. The sequence continues at coordinate 29,507 of NZ_JBEYZD010000030.1, forward strand.
GCGGTCGCAAGGATGCGGGCATGGGCATACGCACGCTCCTCAGCCGCTCGGCACCAGGCGTGGGACTCCCGCCGGCCGCGCCGATGACGTCGGTTCCGGCATTCGCGGCCACCGCAAGCACCGTCCGCTTTCCCACCGGCCTCTCCGAGGCCCTGCGCCAGGCGACGGCGGGCCTCCGGCAGCACCTGGTCCACGGATGGCGACCGGTCGGCCGTACCGGTGCCCCCGCCGGGTCCGCGGGCAGCTTCGGCATCTCCGGGTCCGCGGGCACCTCCGGGACCGCCGGGTCCGCGGGCAGCTCCGGGCCCGCCGCCACCGCCGGATCCGCCGGGCCCGCCGGCTCAGAACCCACCGGCAGCACCACCCCGCGCCCCGTCACCGACGTGCCCGCCGCGCCCTACCTCACCGGCCCCACACCCGCCGCCCCGCGGCCCGGCAACCCCGGCGCGCCCGGCCGGCCCGGCGCTCCCGCCGCGCCCGGCCGGTCACCCCATTCCTGGGCCGAGCTGGCCCGTGGCTACCTGACGCTCGTCCTCGCGCTGCTTCCACGGCCCCGCCCGGCGCACACCACCATCACCGTGTTCATCGCGACGACCGACGACCTGCTCAGCGAGCGGCCGGACGGCTCGGCTCCGTCTCGTCGACGCGGCCGGAACCGCCGGGGGCCGGGACCGGACGCCACACCCTGACCCCCACGGCGTACAGCAGCAGCGCCGGGACGAGCCCCGCACCCGCGCCGAAGCACACCGTCGGAATGATCTCCCAGGGCTTCGCGGCCGAGCCCCAGTAGGCCCACCACCGCGACGCCCGCTGCACCGCCCCCACGAACGCGAAACCGCCGATCACGGCTGCGGCCCCCCACCGGTCCCGCACCGACAGCACCGGGACCCCCACCGGCTCGCCCCCGGGCATCCGCCGCACCGCGCGCGCCACGAACACCGCGATCACGACCGCCGCCACCGCCGAACCCCCGTACTGCAGGTACCAGTACAGCGGCGAGCCCGCCACCTCCCGGCCCAGCACGGGGAACAGCCGCATCCCCCACCGGTCGAGATGTGTGAACGCGTCCCACACGACGTGCGTCAGCGCGCCCAGCACCGCTGACACGTACCACCACACCACCAGCGACGGCCGCACGCGCGCGCGTGGCGCCCCGCACCGCACCAGGGCGGCCACCCGCCCCTGCCGGCCCCGCGGCAGCAGCGCCACCAGCGGCTCGCGCACCAGCAGCCACAACCCCACGAGCGCCCAGGCGACCAGGACATCGACCGTGAAGACGCCCGGCAACGAGTGCGTGACGTCACCGAACTCCATCGCCCCGGACAGCACACTCGCCGCGTAATAGGTCATGTCGGGCGCGAAGGAACCCGCCACGAGCACGGCGGGCACCAGCCGGCCACGGCCGCTCCCATCAGTGCGCACGGCGGGCAGCACCGCCGCCGCGTGGCTCAGTGTGAACGGCAACTCGGCTCCTCGCGACGGTCGTTACCAGGGAGTTCGGAAGGCCTCAGTATGCGGGATGCGGCTCCCGGGCCGCCCGTCACGCTCCCCGCATGACCAACTGGTGAAAAACGGGCACGAACGGGTGCCCGAGCAAAGGAAGTTGTCGTAGGGTCGCCAGGGTCACCGTCCCGGGGGCAGGAGACAGGCCCGCCGGAGGGCAACCACTGGGGCCGGTCGATCGTCACAACAGAGCGAACGCAACAGCAGTACGCGAACGCACCACACGGAGCGCGAGAGACAGAGACGGGCGCTCGGGCGTCCACGGGAGGGGTTCACTCTATGGCGGCGCAATTCGGCAGGAGGCTGCGCAAAGGGGCGGCAACCACCGCCGTGGCCGCGGTCGCGGTCGCGGCCCTGTCCGCCTCCCAGGCTCCGGGCGTGAACGACCACGGCAGACAGACCGCCGCGGACGCCGGCCCCTCACCCGAAGCGAGCGCCTCCGACGGCAGCGCCACCGGCAACTCGCCGTACTACACGGACCTGCCGCCGCTCAAGAGCCCCAACCCCTCCCCGTCCACCGGGCCGACCCCGGGCGGCCAGGGCGAGACCGAGGCGGGCATCCCCGCGACCGTCCTCGACGCCTACAAGAAGGCCGAGGCCTCGCTGCGCGAGTCCAAGCCCGGCTGCAACCTGCCCTGGCAACTCCTCGCCGCCATCGGCCGGGTGGAGTCGGGCCAGGCGCGCGGCGGCCGGGTCGACGCCGAGGGCACGACGATCGGGAAGATCCTCGGCCCGCAGCTCGACGGCAACGGCTTCGCCCTCATCAAGGACACCGACAACGGCGCGTACGACGGCAACAGCACGTACGACCAGGCCGTCGGCCCCATGCAGTTCATCCCGTCCACCTGGGCGTGGGCGGGCCGCGACGGCAACGCCGACGGCAAGAAGGACCCCAACAACATCTACGACGCCGCCCTCGCCGCCGGCCACTACCTCTGCCGCAACGACTGGGACCTGTCCGACCAGGGCGACCTCGACCGCGCGATCCTCAGCTACAACAACTCGCGCGAGTACCTGAACCTCGTCATGAGGTGGCTGGAGTACTACCGCAAGGGCACGCACGAGATCCCGGACGGCACGGGCACGCTGCCCGGCAACCGCAGCGACGACGGCGCCGGCGCGCGCCCGAGTCCCTCCGCCCCGGGCACGCCGTCCTCCGGCGCCTCCAAGCCGAAGCCCAGCCCGCGGCCCGAGAAGCCCGGTGGCGGCACGACCACCCCGAAGCCGCCGCCCGCCTCGCCCGGCACTCCGAGCGCGCCGCCCTCGACGTCCCCCACGCCCACCCCCACCGACACGGTGCACCACCTGGAGGACGCCGGAACGGCGAAGCTCACCGCCATGGCGGGCGACGCGTTCGCCCAGCGCATCAGCACCCGCGCCGAGACGCAGGCCGGCAAGGCCGTCGGCAAGGTCCGGATCCGCTTCACCATCCTCGGCGACACGGACACCACCTTCACCGGCGGCGAGAGCGTGGCCACGGTCGCCACCAACAGCTCCGGCGTGGCCGTCGCCCCCGCCCTGCGCGCGGGCGAGAAGACGGGCGGCGTCACCGTCCGCGCCACCGTCGTGGGCCGTACCGTTCCCGGTCTCGACTACACGGCCACCGTCACCGAACGCGCCGCCGACACCCTCACCCGCACCGGCGACGCCCCGCTGACCTGCACCCCGGGCGGCGAGTTCGCCGGCCAGGTCGAGGTGAAGGCCACCTACAAGGGCGCCGTGGCGGACGGCGTCGCGGCCACCGCCACGCTGATCAAGTCGGCGGACGACCCGACCGCGAACGACAAGGGCCCCTACTTCAAGGACGCCGACGGCAAGGCCGTCCGCACCCTGTCGGGCCTGAAGACGGACGCGGGCGGCCTGCTGAAGCTGCCGAAGCTCTACGCGGACGACACCACCGGCACGTTCCTGCTCCGCGTCAACACCGCGGGCGGCGCGACCCTCACCGTCGAACTGACCGTGGCGGCCGCCGAGACGTCCTCGCCGAGCCCCTCGGCGAGCCCGAGCGCGTAGTCCTCCAGCAGGACCAGGCGACGCCCCTCTTCCGAGAGGGGCGTCGTTGTGTGTGCAACGTGTTCTCATCTCCGCCGCCCGTTGCTACGGTGCCGAGAAACCTGACGGTGTATCAGCTCTGCCGTGGAGGCCCCGCATGCGCGCACTCATCGCCGCCGCCACCGGTCTCGCCGTCGCGTTCGCCGTGGTCCTGACGCTGACCGCCCTCGGCTCGCCCTCGGGCGGGACGTCCCCCAAGCCGCTGCTGACGACGGTGCCCGCACACCCCTGACCGCCCGCCCGGGAGGGAGACCGAGATGCGCCGCAAGACCGGCCTCGTCCTGCTCGCCCTCGCCGTGTTCTTCGCGGCACTGTCCCCACTGCTGCGCTGGTACGCCTTCCCACGCCTCGCCAAGGTCCCGGCGCACCAGTACCAGGACATGGTCCTGGAGGCGAAGAACGCCACCCTCCTCGACTACGGCACCATGCGCGCGAAGAAGGTCCCCGAGGTCACCATCGTGCAGACCCTCAAGGGCAACGTCGAAGCCTCCGAGCGGATCGAGGAGTCGGCGGGCAGGGACGTCGTCGTCTGGGACGGCCTGTCCTACGTCGTCGGCCCCGACGGCAAGATGGTGTCCAAGATCCCCGAGCGCTACATCTTCGACGCCCACACCCAGGAACCCGTCCACGCCACCGGCGAGATGGTCGACGGCGACCCGGTGCGCCGCGAGGGCATCGAGTTCAAGTGGCCCTTCCTCACGGAGAAGCGGGACTACGAGTACTTCGACGCCCAGGCCCGCGTCACCGCCCCCATCCACTACAAGGGCACCCGGGACTTCCGCGGCCTGGAGGTCTACTACTTCGAGCAGACCATCCCCTGGACCAAGGTGAAGATCCCCAAGGTCCTGCCCGTGGAGGGACTCACCCCCGAGGCGGTCGAGCAGACCGGCACGACCCGCTGGTACACCACCGTCCGCAAGTTCTGGGTCGAACCCCTCACCGGCGCCCCCGTCTACGGCGAGGAGCTCCACGAGGAGGAGCTGCGCGGCGGCACCCTCCTCGGCGACCGCGACAAGGTCACCGCGTTCGCCGGCCATGTGAAGATGCGCGAGGACTACATCACGCACACCGTCGACCTGGTGAAGTCCCAGCGCCTGCTCATCCTGCTGATGACGTCCTGGCTGCCCTGGGGCTCGCTGACCCTCGGCGTCCTCCTGCTGGCCCTCGCGCTCTACGTGGAGGCCCGCGGCCGCCGCTCCGGACCGGCCCCCACGGCGGCCGAGGAACCGTCCCCCGTCAGCGCCTGAGCCGCGCGTTGGTGTGCCGGGTCGGCTCGGCCCCGGCCGGGTCCTCGGGCCACGGATGCTTCGGGTACCGCCCGCGCAGCTCCGCCCGCACGCCCTTGTAGCCGTCCCGCCAGAAGGAGGCGAGATCGGCGGTGACGGCGGCCGGCCGCCCGGCCGGGGACAGCAGGTGCACCAGCAGCGGCACCCCGGCGACCCGGGGCGACTCCTGGAGGCCGAACATCTCCTGCAGCTTCACCGCGAGCACGGGCTGCTCGGGCCGCGAGTAGTCGATCCGGACCCTCGACCCGCTGGGCACGGTCATCCGCTCCGGGGCGAGCTCGTCGAGCCGCCCGGCCTCCCCGGACGCCCAGGGCAGCAGCCGCGCGAGCGCCTGACCGGCGTCGATCCGCGCCAGATCGGCCCGCCGCCGCGCCCGGCCCAGCTCCGGCTCCAGCCACTCCTCCACGCGCGCGTGCAGCGCGTCCTCGGAGACGTCGGGCCAGGGCTCCCCGAGACGCAGCCGCAGGAACGCCAGCCGCTCCCGCAGCCCCACGGCCTCCGGCGACCACCGCAGCAGCCCGAACCCCTCCCGCCGCAGCCCGTCCAGCAGCGCCGCGCGCACGAGCCCCGGATCGGCGTCCCGCAACGCCCGCACGGCCAGCTCCACGGCCCCCAGCCGCTCCACCCGCCGCGCCACGACGTCCCCGCCGTCCCAGCGCACCTCGTCCCGCTCCGCGAGCAGCGCCCCGGCCGCGAGCCGCGCCACGTCCTCGTCGACGACGGCCCCGAGCTGCACGCGCGCGTGCCCCTTCCCGACGGGCCGGTCGGCGACGGCGACGGCGAGCCACGGAACGCCCCGCAGCGCGCTCCCGTCACCGACCTCGGCACGGGTCCCGGAGACCATGAGGTACGACCCGCCGTCGCTCCTGGCGACCCGCTCGGGAAAGGCGAGAGCGGCAACGAACCCGACCTGCCGCTCTTCCGGGGAGTACGCCAAGGCTTCGACGCCGGCATCGTGCGGGCGGTTACGGGTGCGTGGGTGGGAAATCTCCGACACAACGGCCCGCAGCCGCCGAACCTCACTCCGCCACCGCGAGGAGTAGGCGTCATCCCCACGCCGAGCACGCCGCAAGGCCCCCGCCAGATCATCCCCGTACTCCCGGGGCGCCTCCTCACTCAACAGGGCGACGACCTCCGCGGCCGTCTCGGCCCCCACGACCGGAACGGAATCCACCAAGGCCCGCCCCAACCGGGGATGCAGCCCCAGCCGAGCCAGAGCAACACCCCGCTCCGTGGCCCGCCCGACGGAGTCGACCGCCCCCACGGCCGCCAAGACATCCCGAGCCGCCGCCATGGCCCCGCCCGGTGGCATGTCGAGCAACGCCAGCCCGGCCGCCTCCGGATCCCCCCAGCACGCCACCTGCAGGGCGAACGCCGTCAGATCGGCCACCTTGATCTCCGGCGACGGATACCGCGGCAGCCGCGCGTCCTCGGCCTCCGCCCAGCACCGGTACACCGCCCCCGGCGCCTCACGCCCGGCCCGCCCCGCCCGCTGCCGCCCGGCCGCCTGCGACGCCCGTACCGTCGTCAGCGCGCTCAGACCACGCGCGTGGTCCACCCGCGGCTCCCGCGCCAGCCCCGAGTCCACGACCACCCGCACGCCCGGCACCGTCAACGACGACTCCGCCACGGACGTGGCCAGCACCACCCGCCGCCGCTCCCCGGGCGCCAGCACCGCGTCCTGCACGGCCGCGGGCGCCCGCCCGTGCACCTGGAGCACCTCCACACCGCCGAGCCCCCCGAGCTGCCCGGCGACCCGGGCGATCTCCCCGACGCCCGGCAGGAAACACAGCACGTCCCCGTCCCGCTCGGCCAGTGCCCGCCGCACCACCGACGCCACGTGCGTCAGCAGCGCCGGGTCGACCCGCATCCCGTGCGGCGGCCGGACGGGACGCACCGGCGGCGCCCACACCACGTCGACCGGATGAGCCGTCCCCTTCGCCTCGACCACCGGCGCGCCGCCCAGCAGCCCGGCCCATCCCTGAGCGTCCGTGGTCGCCGACGCGGCCACCAGCCGCAGCTCGGGCCGCAGCGTCTCCCGGACGTCCCACAGGAACGCCGCCACCGTGTCGGCGTCCAGATGCCGCTCGTGGCACTCGTCGAGCACCACCACGTCCACCCCGGCCAGCTCCTGGTCCCGCTGCAGCCGCTGGAGCAGCACACCGGTCGTGACGACCTCCACGCGCGTGTGCCGCCCGACGACCCGTTCCCCGCGCACGGTGTGGCCGACGCTCTCGCCGGGCTTCTCACCCAGCAGCCACGCCATCCGCCGCGCCGCGGCCCGGGCCGCGATCCGCCGCGGCTCCGCGACGACGACCCGCCGCGCGGGCCGGTCGCCCAGCAGGCCCGCCAGCGCGAGCGGCACCAGCGTCGTCTTGCCGGTGCCGGGCGGCGCGACCAGCACGGCGGTGCCGTGGCCCTCCAGGGCGTCGTCCAGACCGGGCAGGGCACTGCGGACGGGCAGCGCGTCCAGGGCGTCGTAACGGATCACGCGGTCAGTCTCGTACGCACACGAAGATCGCCGTGCCCGGGATGAGGTTCCCGCGCAGCGGTGACCAGCCGCCCCACTCGGACGTGTTCCAGGCCGGCCACTCCGGCTCCACCAGGTCCACGAGCCGGAAGCCCGACGCCACGACGTCCCGGACCCGGTCGCCGAGCGTGCGGTGGTGTTCCACGTAGACCGCGCGGCCCTCCTCGTCCTGCTCGACGTAGGGCGTGCGGTCGAAGTACGAGCCCGACACCGACAGGCCCTCCGGCCCGGGCTCGTCGGGGAAGGCCCAGCGGATCGGATGCGTCACCGAGAACACCAGGCGGCCTCCCGGGCGCAGCACCCGGCGCACCTCGCGCAGCACCTGGCGCGGGTCGGCGACGAAGGGCAGCGCCCCGTACGCCGAGCAGGCCAGGTCGAAGGAGCCGTCGGCGAAGGGCAGCGCACCGGCGTCGGCGCACACCAGGGGGAACGATCCGCCGATGCGCAGCGCGTGCTGCAACTGCCGGTGCGAGATGTCCAGGGCGACCGGGCGGGCCCCCTGGGCGGCCAGCCAGCGCGAGCACTGGGCGGCACCGGCGCCGATCTCCAGGACGTCCCGGCCCTTCAGCTCCTCCGGCGGGCCGAGCAGCTCGGCCTCCACCTCGTCCAGCCCCTCGGGGCCCCACACGAAACGGTCGTCGCCGAGGAACGTGCCGTGCTCGATCTGGTACTCGTCCGCGTTGCGGTCCCACCAGCCACGGTTGGCGCGGGAGCTCTCCGTGACCCCGGCGGTACGCCGGGTGGCCTCGGGTTCGGACGCTTCGGGCTCTTGGATGATCGGCTCCCTCGTCGTACTCTTCCGTCCAGCCGGTCCCGGTGGTGTCACGAAGGGGGCGTCGTACGCCGCGCGTGGCCTCGGACGATATGACTTGTGCCGGGTATGCGGCGTTCCGTCCCGCGTGGGCGGCTTCGCGCATTGACCCTGCCCGGCTGCCCCCGTATGCTACAAGTTGCGCTGCGGGCCTGCGCACCTCAGACGTAGCAGGCTGCGCTCGCATCTGTATGTATGTCCCCTCGGTTGTCGAGGCGTCACCGTTCTTGTGTGGCGCTTCCTTGGCTGTCCGGCTTCTGCAGAGCGAAACGGGCTCCCGGCGTAGCAGTACCTACGACTTCAATGTCCGTACCGGAGCCCTTTCCCACATGACGAGCAGCACCGAGACCACCGCCACCACCCCGCAGGTAGCGGTCAACGACATCGGTAACGAGGAAGCCTTCCTCGCCGCGATCGACGAGACGATCAAGTACTTCAACGACGGCGACATCGTCGACGGCGTCATCGTGAAGGTCGACCGGGACGAGGTCCTGCTCGACATCGGTTACAAGACCGAAGGTGTGATCCCGAGCCGCGAGCTCTCGATCAAGCACGACGTCGACCCCAACGAGGTCGTCGCCGTGGGTGACGAGATCGAGGCCCTTGTTCTCCAGAAGGAGGACAAGGAAGGCCGCCTGATCCTCTCGAAGAAGCGCGCCCAGTACGAGCGTGCCTGGGGCACCATCGAGAAGATCAAGGAAGAGGACGGGATCGTCACCGGTACCGTCATCGAGGTCGTCAAGGGTGGTCTCATCCTCGACATCGGCCTCCGTGGCTTCCTCCCGGCCTCCCTGGTCGAGATGCGCCGCGTCCGCGACCTCCAGCCCTACGTGGGCAAGGAGCTCGAGGCCAAGATCATCGAGCTGGACAAGAACCGCAACAACGTGGTCCTGTCCCGCCGTGCCTGGCTGGAGCAGACCCAGTCCGAGGTCCGCCAGACGTTCCTCACGACCCTCCAGAAGGGTCAGGTCCGTTCCGGCGTCGTCTCCTCGATCGTCAACTTCGGTGCCTTCGTGGACCTGGGTGGCGTCGACGGTCTGGTTCACGTCTCCGAGCTGTCCTGGAAGCACATCGACCACCCCTCCGAGGTCGTCGAGGTCGGCCAGGAGGTCACGGTCGAGGTCCTCGACGTCGACATGGACCGCGAGCGCGTCTCCCTGTCGCTGAAGGCGACCCAGGAAGACCCGTGGCAGCAGTTCGCCCGCACCCACCAGATCGGCCAGGTCGTGCCCGGCAAGGTCACGAAGCTGGTTCCGTTCGGTGCGTTCGTCCGCGTGGACGAGGGCATCGAGGGTCTGGTCCACATCTCCGAGCTGGCCGAGCGCCACGTGGAGATCCCGGAGCAGGTCGTCCAGGTCAACGACGAGATCTTCGTCAAGGTCATCGACATCGACCTCGAGCGCCGTCGCATCAGCCTCTCGCTGAAGCAGGCCAACGAGTCCTTCGGTGCCGACCCGTCGGCGGTCGAGTTCGACCCGACCCTGTACGGCATGGCCGCGTCCTACGACGACCAGGGCAACTACATCTACCCCGAGGGCTTCGACCCCGAGACCAACGACTGGCTCGAGGGCTACGAGAAGCAGCGCGAGGAGTGGGAGCGCCAGTACGCCGAGGCGCAGCAGCGCTTCGAGCAGCACCAGGCGCAGGTCATCAAGTCCCGCGAGGCGGACGCCCAGGCCGCTGCCGAGGGTGGCGAGGCCGCCGCTCCGGCCGCGTCCGGTGGCGGTTCGTACTCCTCCGAGGGCCCGGACAACTCCGGCGCGCTGGCCTCGGACGAGGCGCTCGCCGCGCTTCGCGAGAAGCTGGCCGGTGGGCAGAGCTGACGCTCACTGACCAGTAGCTGTTCCTGACCGAGGGCTCGCACCTTTCGAGGTGCGGGCCCTCGGTGCGTGCCGGGCTCGGCCGCAGCCAAGATCAAAGTTCTCCTCCTCCGGGAATGCCCGTGCGCGCACGGGCGTTGTCACGTAGGAACACGAGGAGGAGCGGTCACTGTGCTTGATCCGCAGGGTTTGTACGCATGGGAGCCGAAGGGCCTGGCCGTCGTCGACATGGCGCTCGCGCAGGAGTCGGCCGGTCTTGTCATGCTCTACCACTTCGACGGATACATCGACGCGGGCGAGGCCGGGGACCAGATCGTCGACCGGGTGCTCGACTCGCTGCCCCACCAGGTCGTCGCCCGCTTCGACCACGACAGGCTCGTGGACTACCGGGCCCGCCGCCCGCTGCTGACGTTCAAGCGCGACCGCTGGACCGACTACGAGGACCCCGCCCTCGAGGTGCGCCTCGTGCAGGACGCCACCGGAGCGCCGTTCCTGCTGCTGTCCGGCCCCGAGCCGGACGTGGAGTGGGAGCGCTTCGCCGCGGCCGTGAAGCAGATCGTGGAGCGGCTCGGCGTCCGGCTGTCCGTGAACTTCCACGGCATCCCCATGGGAGTCCCGCACACCCGGCCGGTCGGCCTCACACCGCACGGCAACCGCACGGACCTCGTCCCGGGCCACCGCAGCCCGTTCGACGAGGCGCAGGTGCCCGGCAGCGCCGAGTCGCTCATCGAGTACCGCCTGCTCCAGGCCGGGCACGACGTGCTGGGCGTCGCCGCCCACGTCCCGCACTACATCGCCCGCTCGCCGTACCCGGACGCGGCCCTGACGGTCCTGGAGGCCATCACGGCGGCGACCGGACTGGTACTGCCCGGCATCGCCCACGCCCTGCGCTCGGACGCCCACCGCACCCAGACGGAGATCGACCGGCAGATCCGCGAGGGCGACGAGGACCTCACCGCACTCGTCGAGGGCCTGGAGCACCAGTACGACGCCGTGGCCGGCGCGGAGACCCGCGGCAACATGCTCGCGGAGCCGGTGGACATCCCCTCCGCAGACGAAATCGGGCGCGAGTTCGAGAAGTTCCTGGCGGAGAGAGAAGGCGACAACTGACGCGTTCGGACGGGGGCGCGGGGGGCGGGGCTGTGCGGCCTCCGTGGCGGAACCGGCGGAACCGATCCGCACCTGCCGTACGGCCTCCCGGGCGGAGCGTCTACGCTGCGGCACATGCTGAAGGTGGGCCTGACCGGTGGCATCGGCGCCGGCAAGAGTGAGGTGTCACGGCTGCTCGTCGAGTGCGGCGCCGTGCTGATCGACGCGGACCGCATCGCCCGGGAGGTCGTCGCACCCGGCACCCCGGGCCTCGCCGCGGTCGTGGAGGCCTTCGGCGAGGAGGTCCTCACCGCCGACGGCAGCCTGGACCGGCCCAGACTCGGCTCCATCGTCTTCTCCGACCCGGCCAGGCTCGCCACCCTCAACTCGATCGTGCACCCCCTGGTGGGCGCCCGCTCCCGCGAACTGGAGGAGGCCGCCGCCGAGGACGCGGTCGTCGTCCACGACGTCCCGCTCCTCACGGAGAACGGCCTGGCGCCGCTCTACGACCTCGTGATCGTCGTCGACGCGAGGCCCGAGACCCAGCTCGACCGGCTCCTGACGCGGCGCGGCATGACCGAGGAGGACGCCCGCGCGCGGATGGCCGCCCAGGCGACACGCGAGCAGCGCCGGGAGATCGCGGACATCGTCATCGACAACGACGTGCCGCTGGAGGAGCTGGAGCGCCGCGTGCGGGAGGTGTGGGCCGAGCTGCGCCGCAGGTCCCGGGCGCCCCGGCCGTCTCCCCAGGAATAGCGGCCCCCCGAAGGGGCGTTGAACCTGCGCAGTGAGGGAAGGACTCTGCCGTGCCCGAGACCAGCGGTTCCACCGGACGTACCCCGGAGACCAACGTCATCGACTTCCGCGCCGCCGAGCAGCTCCTCGCGGCGCGGGACCCGCGGGGCGCGGTGAAGCTGCTCGACTCGGTCATCGCCGCGCACCCGGAGAACACCGCCGCGCGGCTGCTGCGCGCGCGTGCCTTCTTCGCCGCGGCACAGCTGAGGCCGGCCGAGCTGGAGTTCTCCATCGTCCTGGAACGCGAGCCGGACAACGCGTTCGCGCACTTCGCGCTCGCCCGCACCTATGAGCGGCAGGGCCGCCCCGACCAGGCGAAACGCCATTTCCGCCTGGCGGCCGCGCTGGATCCGAACCCGCAGTTCCTGAAGGCGGCGCGCTTCGAGTCATGATCCCTGCTACGCCCTGAGACCCGAGTCCGGTCCGCTCCGCTCACGGGCGGTCGTCCGGTGGCGGGTAGGGCGGGATGTCGGGGCCCGGCTGGTAGTGCGGGCCCTGGCGGATGTGCCTGAGGACGACGGCGAGGTCGACCGTGACGACCAGCAGCAGCACACCACAGGCGATGGCCCAGCCGGGCCGTCCGGCGAGCGTGAACGCGACCGTGCCGATAAGCGCCCAGAGCAGCCCCCACAGGCTCAGCCAGAAGCGCGCCCGCAGGGCACTGCGCGCGGTCCTCGGTTCACTGCCGGTACGCATCGTCCGATCACCACTCCCTCTTGCAACGTACTCTTCCCGGCGAAGGTCCACCAAAGGCCGACAGGGGGAGTCCCATGCTGCCGGACGCCGACACGTTGCCCGAGATCCTGCTCGACCTCGCGGTGCCGCACGAGGACATCAACGACCTGGTCGCGCTGCGGCGGGCGCTCACCGCGGCTGGTTGCCGCTGTAGCCGCTGGGCTGTGCCCCTGTAGTCGCCGGGGCTTCGGCCCTCCTGTCGTCTGTCCGTTCACTCGGTCGGGTGAAGGTGGGAGGGAGGGGAACGGCTGTGCGGGGGCGGCCCGTTGGACGGGCATGGAGCTGAAAATGCGTGAGGGGTACGAGGGGACGGGACCCGGGGCCATCACCCCGGACGGCTGCGCGGTGGAGCTCTACTCACGGCTCCCCGTCGGGGAGGAGCCAGGCATCATCGCCGCCGCGGTCCCCGAGGGCGCCCGCATCCTGGAACTGGGCAGCGGCGTCGGGCGCATGACACACGGACTGCTGGAGCGCGGCTTCACGGTCACGGCGGTGGACGAGTCCGCCGACATGCTGGCGCGCGTGCGCGGCGCCCGGACGATATGCAGCCCGATCGAGGACCTGGACCTGGGCGAGACGTTCGACGTGGTGCTGCTCGCGTCGTTTCTCGTGCACGCGGGGGACGAGGAGGTGCGGCGGGGCCTGCTGCGCACCTGCGTGCGCCATGTCGCCGAGGGCGGCGGCGTGCTGATCCAACGGGAGGGCGAGGACTACCACTCGAACGTGCCGCGCGAGCGGGTGGACCCCAGCGGTTTCACCGTCCGCATCGTCTCGTCGGAGCCGGTCGGCGACGGTGTCCACTCGGTCCGCGCGGAGTACGAGTTCCCGGACGCGGCCTGGACGCAGACGTTCCGGGCCCGGCCGCTGACCAAGGAACAGTTCGAGGAGGCGCTGGAGGAGGCGGGGCTGAGGGTCGACCGGTATCTGACGGAGGATCGCATGTGGGTGAGGGCGGTGCCGACGGGCATGGCCGCCTAGGCGCGCCGGCCCGGCAGTCGTCCACGAGGCGAGAAAGTCGGGGACCGATTCCGCCGGACGGCGCGATGAGTTCCGGGGCGAGGGGCGGTCCACCTCTGCGACACCAGCACGGACCGCTTCCCCCAGGAGACCTCCATGTCCGAGACCACCGCTTCCGCCGCAGCCGCCGCCGCGACCCCTTCCGGGCACGCCGCCCCGTCCGCCCCGGCCGGCGTCGTCATCGCCGAGTCCGCGACCGCTCGCGGGCGGCGTGCCCGGATCGCGCTGCGCGGTCTGCAGATCCTGCTCGCACTCTTCTACGCGGTCGCGAGTGCCCTGCCCAAGCTGATCGGGCACGCCTCGGCCGCCGAGTCCTTCGACGAGCTGGGGTGGGGCAGCGTGGGGATGTACACCATCGGAGCGCTCGAACTGGCCGGTGCGATCGCCCTGTTGATCCCGGTGCTGCAGTCGGTGGCGGCGATGGCGCTGGGCGCGTTGATGGTGGGCGCGTTCATCGTGCAGATAGCCGTCTTCGACGGTCAGTACGCGGCGACGCCGGTCATCCTCCTCGTGCCGCTCGCCCTCATCGCCTGGGCGCGGCGGGGGCACAACGCCGATCTGCTGCGGTTGCTGCGGTTGCTGCGGCGCGGGGCGTGACCGTGCCGTGTGCGACATCGGCGGTGCCGTGATCTGCCGTCCCGCCTGCCCGTCCGGGACGCTCCGCTCAGGGGCGCGGCTTGCCCGAGCCGCTGCCGTAGCCGCCGGGGCCCAGGCCGCCCGAGCCCAGGCCGCCGGGGCCGGCGCCACTGCCCAGGCCGCCGCCGGGGCCTGCCAGACCGCGGAGGCGTTCCAGCTCGCGGCGGTCCCGCTTCGTCGGGCGGCCCGCGCCGCGGTCGCGGATGCCGGCCGGGGCGACGGCCTCGCGGGGCGGGGGCGGCGGGGAGTTGTCGATGTAGCACTGGGTGGCCACGGGAGCGCCGACCCGCTTGCGGATCAATCGCTTGACGACGACGACCCGTTCCCGGCCCTCGTGCCGCAGGCGCACCTCGTCGCCGACGCGCACGGCGTGCGCGGGCTTCACGCGCTCGCCGTTGACGCGCACGTGCCCGCCCCGGCAGGCGGTGGCGCCCAGGGAACGGGTCTTGACGAGGCGGACGGACCAGATCCAGCTGTCGACGCGGACGGTCTCGCCGCGCTGCGGTCCGGCGGCCTCGGCGGCCGCGATCGCGGCGGCGATCTTCGGGTCCAGGGCCTTCGCCTCCCCGACACCAGTCCCGGAACCGGTCCCGGCGCCGGCGTCGTTCGCGGCCTCGGTCGGCACGGCGTCCGAAGGCGACGCGTCCACGGGCGCCGGGGCACCGGCCGTAGTGTCGCCCTTGTCGCCGGTGCCGCCCGTCCTGTCGTACTCCGCACCTCGAGAAGCCATGTCCCCGACCTTAGTCCTCCCGGTGCCCGGGACGGGCAGGCATTTCCGACGGCGGCACAATCCGCCAAACGAGTTTTGCAAAAATAGTTTTGCTAAATGTGGCGCGCGGCTTACTCTCCCCGCATGGACAGCGACGAGCACCGGCGCGTACTGGATCCCGAGCGCGACACCGCCGCACTGAAGGCCCTCACCCACCCCCTGCGCATCCGGCTGCTCGGCCTGCTGCGGCAGGACGGGCCGGCCACGGCCAGTGAGCTCGCCGCCAGGACGGGGGAGTCGTCGGCGTCGACCAGTTATCACCTGCGGGTGCTGGCGAAGTACGCGTTCATCGCGGAGGCCGAGCACCGGGACGGGCGGGAGCGGCGCTGGCGGGCGCTGCACACCGTGACCTCCTGGAGCAACGAGACGATGGAGTCCTCGGCGGCGGGCCGGGCCTTCGTCAGCCTGGCGCGGCGGCGGCAGATCGAGCACCTGGAGTCGGCTCTCGCCCGGCATGAGGCGGACATGGCCGCCGGGCGGTTCGGTCAGGAGTGGGTGGAGCCGTCCGGGATCAGCGACCTGATGCCCCGGCTGACGGCCGGGTCGCTCACGGAACTCTGGGAGACGATCGCCCGGAAGCTGGAGGAACTGACCGCCCGGGACGCGGACGACCCGCGCGCCGCGCAGGTCGTGCTCCTCACGGCCGGCCTGCCGCTCGCCCCGCGCGAGCGGAGCGACAAGACGCCTGAAGGCGGTCAGGACGACGCCACGGCGGACGGCTCGGCCCACGAGGCCGCCTCGTGACCGGCCCCCTGACAGGCGCCGTGACCAAGTCCGTGACCGAGCCGGCCGGAATCCGGACCGCTCGCCGCCGTTACGTCACCGTCTGCGCGCTCCTGTGGCTGCCGCCGGGCCTGGGCCTGGCCTCGATGGTGTTGCTGTTGGGCGAGCGCGGCATGTCCTTGGCCGCAGTCGCCGGGCTCTTCGCGGCCCACTCCCTGACCGTGGCCGCGCTGGAACTGCCCACGGGCGGGCTCTCCGACGTCCTCGGGCGGCGACCGGTGCTGGCCCTG
Source organism: Streptomyces olindensis (assembly GCF_040645895.1). NCBI lineage: Bacteria > Bacillati > Actinomycetota > Actinomycetes > Kitasatosporales > Streptomycetaceae > Streptomyces > Streptomyces olindensis. Next base: position 45,563 of record NZ_JBEYZD010000030.1, read on the forward strand.
TCGGGTGCGCTCAACGTGGTCGCCTGTGTCCTGGTCGGGCTCGGCACCACCGCCTGGGTGCTCGCCGCCGGCATGGTGCTGATGGGCGCGGCCCGTGCCCTGGCCAGCGGTACCGCCGAGGCCTGGTACGTCGACACCGTCCAGTCCTGTTCCGGCCCCGACGCCGATCTGCGCACGGGCCTGGCCCGGGGCGGCTCCGCGACTTCCGCGGCGCTCGCGGCCGGGCTCCTGCTCGGCGGCGCCCTGCCCTGGCTGCTCGGCCTGGGCCCGGACCTGGGCGCGAGACTGAGCGCGGCGACGAACGGGTCGGTGCTGCCGCTGTCCGTCCCCATGCTGCTGGGAGCCGCGGTCAGGGTCGTCTTCGTCTGCTACGTCCTGGCCGCCCTGCGCGAGCCGCCGCGACCGCCCGCCACCCTGCGTTCCGTACTGCGCGGCGTCCCCGTCACGGTCCTGGGCGGGCTGCGGCTGGGCGGCCGGGACGCGCTGGTCCGCCGGGTCCTGCTCACCGCCGGGACCGTCGGCAGTGCCCTGGCCACCATCGAACTGCTCGTACCGGGCCGTACCGTGGCGCTGACCGGCGCGACCGGCCCCGGGACGATGGTCTACGCCGTACTCGCCTGCGGGGGCTTCGTCTGTTTCGGCGTCGGCAGCCACCTCGCGCCCTTCGCCGCCCGGGTCGCGGGCGGTGGCGAGCGGGCCGTGCTGGTCTGCGTCGCGGCCGGGGCGGGCGGACTGCTGCTGCTCGGCGTCACCGCCTCCGCCACGCACCCGGTGACCACGGCCCTCGCGGTCGCCGGCTTCGGCCTGGTCTACCTCGGTCTCGGTGCGGCGTCCCCGAACGAGAACGACCTGCTGCACCGACGCGTCCCCAGCGCGGGCCGCGCCACCGCCCTGTCCGTGCAGTCCCTCGCCCAGCAACTGGTCGGCGCGCTCGTCGGCCTGCTCGTCGGGGCGCTCCGGCCGGGCCCGCTGCCCTGGCTGCTCACGAGCGCCGGGCTGCTGGCCGGAGCCCTGCTCTGGCGCCGTCGTGGCGGGGAACGGACGACCGCGTCCGCACCTGCGCCTACGGTGGAGTGATGGACGCCAGCGGTCTCCCTCTCCTCGACCGGCGCATCGCGGACTGCCGGGCCTGCCCCCGACTGGTCTCCTGGCGTGAGGAGGTGGCCCGTACCAAGCGGGCCGCCTTCGCGGACTGGACGTACTGGGGCCGGCCGGTGCCCGGGTTCGGGCCGGTGGACGCCCGGCTGCTGATCGTGGGACTGGCGCCCGCGGCCCACGGCGGCAACCGCACCGGCCGCATGTTCACCGGCGACCGCTCGGGAGACGTGCTGTATGAGGCGCTGTACGACGTCGGTCTCGCCTCCCAGCCGACCGCGGTGCACGCTCACGACGGTCTGGAGCTGTACGGCGTGCGCGTCACCTCGCCCGTGCACTGCGCCCCGCCCGCCAACAAGCCCACTCCGGAGGAACGGGACACCTGCCGTCCCTGGCTCGTGCAGGAGCTGCGGCTGCTGCGCCCGACGCTGCGCGCCGTCGTGGTGCTCGGCGGCTTCGGCTGGCAGGCCGCGCTGCCCGCGTTCGCCGAGGCGGGCTGGCCCGTGCCCCGGCCCCGGCCCGCCTTCGCCCACGGGGCCCGCTATCTCCTGGACGACCTGGAGCTCTTCGGCTGCTTCCACGTCAGCCAGCGCAACACCTTCACCGGCCGGCTCACCCCCGCCATGCTGCGCGACGTCCTGCGCACGGCCGGGCGAGCGGCGGGCCTGCCCACCGGCACACCCTAGGGAGCCTCCTCGCCGAATAGGTGCCGCACCGTGGAGCGGTAGTTGGTCCGCACGTGGGTGAGCGCGTGCGCGCGGGCCCGGTCCGGGTCGCCCGAGGCGATCGCCTCGTACAGTTCGCGGTGCTCCACCAGGAGCTGGGGCCACTCCTCGTTGCGCCGGGTCATCCAGCGCAGCCGGCCGGCGACCGGTTCCAGGGCCTCGGTCAGCAGGCTGTTGCCGGCCATCGCCACGATGCGGTCGTGCAGGCGGCTGTTGACGTCCGTGATCGTCTCGGCGTCCCCGGCCTCGGTGGCGGCCGCCGCGCGGTCGAGGAGTTCCTGGACCTCGGCCAGGTCCCGAGGGGTCGCGCGGGACGCGGCGAGCCCGGCGGCGTAGACCTCCAGGGCTTCTCGCAGTTCGAACAGTTCCTTGACGTCGGTCGGGGTGAGACGGCGTACTACCGTGCGGCGGGGTGTCTCGAAATGGACGAAGCCCTCGGCCACGAGCGCCCGGATCGCCTCCCGTACGGGCACGCGCGAGACACCGAAACGTTCCGCCAGCTCGCGTTCGACCAGGCGGTCGCCGGGACGGAGGCTGCCCGCGATGATCTCCTGGCGCAGCTCGGCCGTGACGCGTTCGCGCACCGCTCCGAGGGGTTCGATCTTCGTCATGCAGCCCATCTTCGTCGACGCGAGGTGTCTTTTACGCAGCGTTAACAAGAGCGACATCGGTCAGAACGGTTGACGGGGAGACCATGGCGCAGTTTGGTATACCAAACACATCGCAGGGCGCCCCCCCACGACCCTGCGGAGCAGTCCTCCGTCGTCCCCCTGTTCATGGAGGCCCCCGTGTCCCTCGCCGACCGTGCCGCAGACACCGGCACCCCAGCGTTCGTCCCCGATCCCCGGCTCACCAATGAAGACCTCGCCCCCGCGAAGAAGCGCAACTGGAAGGTCTTCGACCTCTTCGCCATGTGGATGTCCGACGTCCACAACCTCGGCAACTACACCTTCGCCGCCGGTCTGCTCTTCCTGGGCATGAACGTCTGGCAGATCTTCACGTCCCTGCTCGTCGGCTTCGTGATCATCTACATCGGCATGAACTGGATGGGGAAGATCGGCCAGCGCCACGGCGTGCCCTTCCCGGTGGTCAGCCGGATCGCCTTCGGCATCTGGGGCGCCAACATCCCGGCGCTGATCAGGGCCGTGATCGCCATCATGTGGTACGGCATCCAGACCTACCTCGCCTCCGTCGCCGTCAACGTGATGCTGCTGGCGGCCTGGCCGAGCCTGGAGTCCTGGACGCACAACTCCTTCCTGGGGCTGGACGCGCTCGGCTGGATCTCCTTCATCGCGCTGTGGCTGGTCCAGGCGGCGATCATCAGCCGGGGCATGGAGTCCGTCCGCAAGTTCCAGGACTTCTGCGGCCCGGCCATCTGGTTCGTGATGATCGCGCTGGCCGTGTGGATCCTCTACAAGGCCGACTGGACGATCTCGCTCACCTCCACCCCGCACCCGGTCTCCGTCGGCGAGCAGTGGCGCCAGTGGTTCGGCGCGATCGGCCTGGTCCTCGCCACCTACGGCACCCTGATGCTCAACTTCTGCGACTTCTCGCGCTTCTCGCCCGACTACCGGACGGTCAAGCGCGGCAACTTCTGGGGCCTGCCCATCAACTCCACGGCCTTCGTGATCGTGTCGGTCATCGTCACCGCGGGCGCCTTCGAGGTCTTCGGCAAGGAGATCACCGACCCCGCCTACCTGGTCGCCGAGATCGGCAACACCTGGGTGCTCGTGCTGGGCGCGCTGACCTTCGCCATCGCCACCATGGGCGTCAACATCGTCGCCAACTTCGTCTCGCCGGCGTACGACCTCGCCAACGTCTGGCCGCAGAAGATCACGTTCAAGGTCGGCGGCATGATCAGCACCGTCGCGGCGCTGCTCGTCACCCCCTGGAACCTCTTCTCCAACCCGACCGTCGTGAACTACTTCCTCGGCGGCCTCGGCGCCTTCCTCGGCCCGCTGTTCGGCGTGATCATGGTCGACTACTACTGGGTCAAGCGCGGCCGCGTGAACGTGGACGAGCTGTTCGACGCCTCTCCCGGCGCCCGCTACCACTACCGCAAGGGCTTCAACCCGAAGGCGCTGTGGGCGTTCCTGCCGGCGGCCGGTGTCGCGGCGGTGCTCGCGCTGGTGAAGACCTTCAGCGACGTGGCCCCGTACTCCTGGTTCATCGGCACGGCGCTGGCCGCCGGACTGTACGCGGCGCTGTGCCGCCCCGAGCGCGCCACCGCGGAGGTCTGAGAGACGTGCGAATCGTCGTCACCAACTGCAACACCACGCAGGAGATGACCGAAGAGATCGTACGAGGTGCCCGGGCCGCGGCAGGCCCGGGCACCACCGTGACCGGACTGACCCCCGCCTGGGGGCCCGCGTCCGCCGAGGGCTGGCTCGACAGCTACCTGTCCGCCGCGGCCGTCCTCGACACGCTGCGGACCTACGACGGGCCGCCGTACGACGCCGTGGTCATGGCCGGTTTCGGGGAGCACGGGCGCGAAGGCGTACGGGAACTGGTCGACGTCCCGGTCGTCGACATCACGGAGGCCGCGGCCCACCTCGCCTGCCTGCTGGGCCGCCGCTACGGCGTCGTCACCACGCTGGAGCGGTCCCGGGGGCAGATCGAGGACAGCCTGGAGACGGCGGGCGTCGCACGGAACTGCGCCGCGGTCGTCGGCACGGGCCTGAACGTGCTCGACCTCGGCGACGACGAGCGCACCGAGACGGCGTTCCTCGCCGCCGCCGAGCGCGCGTGCGCGGCCGGGGCGGAGGTGCTGGTGCTGGGCTGCGCCGGCATGACCGGTCTGCAGCGCGTGGTCGGGGAGAAGCTCGGCCTGCCGGTCGTCGACGGGGTCGCCGCGGCGGTCAGGCTGGCGGAGTCCCTGGTGGCGCTGGGGCTGACGACCAGCCGGGTGGGGAGCTATGCCGAGCCGCTGCCGAAACGCCGGGTGTGGGGGCGGCCGGACGGCACCGGCTCATGACGGGCCGTCGAGCGTGACGTCGTCGCGATGGGCTCCGTAGAAAGCGGCCTGGCGGGCCATGACCTCCCCCATCGCGGTGCCGCGCGGGATGCCGTATACGGTCCCGGGGAAGTCCAGCGCCTCCTGGATCTGCCACAGTTCGTCGTGCTCACCGGGCGCGAAGAGCCGCGCCCGGGGCGCACCCGCCGCGATCCAGCCGATGGGCAGGACCGTGCCGGGCGGCAGCACGGAGTTGACGTGCAGCACGCTGTGGATCCGCAGCTCGGAGCCGGCGCTCGCGACGGCGCCCGGGAAGACGCAGGCGCCGGTCGCGAGGAAGACCTCGTCCTCCAGGGTCGCGCCGTTGACATGGGCGTGCGGCCCGACGAGCACGGCGTCACCGATCACGGCCGGGTGCCGGGCCCGGCCCCGCACCAGCGCGTTCTCCATGACGACGACGTCCGAGCCGACCCGCACCTCCCCGTCCTCCGCGGTGAGCACCGCCCCGTGCAGCACGCGACTGCGCTCACCGAGGACGACGGCCCCGCACAGCACGGCCGTGGGAGCGACGTACGCGGACTCGGGGACGACGGGGCGCTGCCCTCGGTGCTCGATCAACATGGGCGGACTCCTGCGGCGGGGCGGCTGGCCGGGAACGACGGACCGGGCGGCTGTCGCGGACGACAGGCCGGGCGGCTGGTCGCGTACGACGGGCCGTGCGGCTAGTCGGGAACGACGGCTGTCGCCGTAATCTCCACCAGCTGCCCCGTGTACCCGAGGCACGCCACGCCGATCAGCGTCGAGGAGTGCGGTCCGGTGCTGAGGCCGGACGACTCGACGACCTCCCAGACGGCGGAGAGCACGGCCGGCTCACCGGCCACGACGTACACGTCGGTCGACACGACGTGCGCCAGGTCGCTGCCGACGGCGGCGAGTTGCTCCCGCAGGTTGGCGATCACCTGTTCGGCCTGCCGTACGGGATCTCCCGGGCCGACGAGTTCCCCGCCGGCGTCCAGCGGCACGGACCCGGCGAGGAAGGCCAGCCTGGTGCCCGCCTCGACGACGGAGGCGTGGGAGTAGGTGGGGGGCGGGAAGAGGCTCGGCACGGTGACGCGCTGGATCACGGGGGCTCCGATCGGGGACGGCGACAGGGCAACCCACCGATCATGCGAAGTCCCGGACCCGAACGCATCCGTATTTCGTTTCACGCCGACCGGGCCGTCGCCCTACCCTTCCCTGAACCCCCGACCGCCGAGGAGCCCGCCGTGCCCACCCCGTCGGACCAGACCTTCCTCGACACCACCGCCGACCGCCTCGTCGCCCTCCCCGCCGTCCGGGCCGTCACCCTGGGCGGCTCCCGGGCCCAGGGCACCGAACGACCCGACAGCGACTGGGACCTGGCGGTCTATTACCGGGGCGCCTTCGACCCGGGCGACCTCCGGGCGGTCGGCTGGGAGGGGGAGGTCTCCGAGATCGGCGCGTGGGGCGGCGGCGTCTTCAACGGAGGCGCCTGGCTGACGATCGACGGCCGGCGCGTGGACGTCCACTACCGGGACCTCGACGTCGTGGAGCACGAGTGGGCCGAGGCCGAGGAGGGCCGTTTCCGCGTCGAGCCCCTGATGTTCCACCTGGCCGGCATCCCGACGTACCTCCTCGTCGCCGAACTCGCCGTCAACAAGGTGCTGCGGGGAGTCCTGCGACGCCCCACCGCCTACCCGCCGGTGTTGCGCGAGACGGCCCCGCCCCACTGGCGCGGCATGGCCGCGGCCACCCTCGCGTACGCGAAGGCGGGCCACGCCCCGAAGGGCGCGGTCACCCAGGTCGCGGGCGCGATCGCCCTCGCGGCGACCCAGACCGCGCACGCGGTGCTGGCGGCGCGCGGCGCGTGGGTCACCAACGAGAAGGGGCTCGTGGGCCGGGCCGGTCTGGGCGAGGTCGACACGCTGGTCGCGAGCCTGACGGCGCGCCCGGACGCCCTGGTCCGGGCGGTCGCCGAGGCGGAGGCGCTGTGCCGCGCCGCAGGAGCCGGCGGAGCGCCCTGAGAGCCTCTCAGTGCCGGGCGAACTGGACGCGGGTCGGCTGGACGGCGTCCGGGCGCACCGCGAGGCCCTCGACGGTGAGTTGCTCGCCGTAGATGTCGGTGAGCCTGAGGGAGCCGCCGCAGCCGGTGCCGTCGGGGGAGAGGAAGTAGTTGTACTCGGTGCGGGTCAGACGGTGCCATCCGCTGCCCGTCCGCACTTCCAGCCGGGCCAGCGGGTTGCGGTGGCCGAGTGCCTGGACGGCGCACCAGTGGCGGCTGGAGCCGGTCTTGTAGCGGATCGAGACCGTCTCGGACGTGCTCGGGCTCAGCAGGCTCCAGGTGACCGGTATCCGGCCCGCGGACAGACCGGCGAGCTTCGCGAAGGCCTCCTTGCTGAGGTCGAGCTGCCCGGGGGCACAGGGCAACGGGCACTCGTTCGTGATCCGGACCGTGACGGAGGCCCCGTTCGCCGCGCGGACGAGGACGTGCGCCCCGCACGCCTTCGACGTCTCGTAGTCGGTGGTGTTCATCGCCGCGACCATGAGATCGGGGCTCGGGCCGAACAGGCAGGCACCGTCACCGTCCGCGGCGTCGTAGTGCGTGGCGACGCCCTGGTAGGCGACCCCGGGCTTGATCCGGCCCGCGAGCGGTGCCGTGTCGGACGCGGGCCGGGGCGCGGGCTTGGGAGCGCGCGGGGGCGACGGGCGCGCCGACGGGGTGGCCGTAGTGGGCGTCGGGGTCGGGGTGGGGGAGTCCGTTGACCGCTTGGGTTCGGGCTTGGGCGTCGGCGTCGCCGACGCGGTGCTTCCCTGGGAGACGGCGACGGGTGCGACCGTGGCCGGCCCGGCGTCGGCGCCCCCGTCCGGGCGGAGAGCGACGACCAGCGACACGACGAGCGTGGCAGCCGCCACGGCGACTGCGGAGACGAGGGCGGTGCGTCGCCGCGTGCGGGGCGGGCGGCGATGGGAACGGGATGCCACGGACGAGTCCTTACGTCGTTCGGGAGAACACGACTACCGACTCATCAGTGGCCGCCGGGGCCGAAAAGGTTGCCGAGTGATCGGCGAGAAAGGATCCCCTGATGACAGCCGTGCAGCGCATCGACATCGACGACCCCGAAGTCGACATGGACGACTCGGAGCGCTTGTACCACCGCGGCGGGCCGTTCACCGGCGAGGTCACCGAACACCTCGGCGAGAGACTGGTCAGCCTCGACGGCTACGTCGACGGATACAAGAACGGGCCGTCCCGCGAGTGGTACCAGGACGGCACTCTCCGCTCGGAGGGAACACTGCGGGAAGGCATGCCCGTAGGCGAATTCAGAGAATGGCATCCCAACGGCGCGCTTGCCGCGAGGCAGGTGTTCGCCGACAACGGGATGACGCTCTTGGAGGAGCACACGTGGGACGAGCAGGGCCGACCGACCCGGTCCTGGCGGAAGGGCGCGTGAGCGGGCCGACTCGGTCAAGCTCGGAGTTGCGTTCATAAAGAACCCGCCTCTCACGGCCTCCGTCACGTTCCGGAAACCTTTCCTCCAGGAACCCCGCCTACCGTGGGCCCCAACACCGCCCGGCCACCGTCGCCCGAAGGCCCACCCCTGCCTCCGACGAGACGACAGGAGCCCCGTGTCCCGCCTCTCCGCCGCTCTGCATCTTCCGCCCTGGCTCGCGCATGCCCTGCGCTCGCAGCGGGGGCCGGTGCCCTGGAGCGCGGTGACGCGGGGGGCGCTGTCCGCCGGGCCGTTGCTGCTCGTGGCCGTGCGGACCGGGCACACCTCGCTCGGTGTCGTCGCCGCCATCGCCGCCATGCTCTCCGGGATCAACGACCGGCCGGGGAGCCGGCGGGCCTCCGTCAAGCGGATCGGGGTGCCCGCGCTGGGCGGTGCCCTGGGGATGGTCATCGGCACGTACGCCGGGCAGGGGACGGGCGCGGTCGTGCTCACCGTGATCCTCACGGTCGTCGGGCTCGTCGCCGGGGGGATCAGCGCGATCGGGCCCGTCGCGTCCGCCGTCGGGACGCAGGTGCTCGTCGGCTCGGCGGTCGGGGCCGGGATGCCCCTGCCGGAGCCGGGATGGGCGCGTGCGCTCGCCTTCCTCGCCGGAGCCGGCTGGCTGATCGTCCTGCGGCTCGTGCTGCCCACGCCCGGCTCCCTCACCGGCGACTTCCGGTTCGACGGGGAGCGGAAGGCCGTCGCCGGCGTGTACGACGCCGTCGCCGAGCTCCTCGACGCCGTCGGCGGGCCCCAGGCCATCCGCCGCCGGGCCGCGCTCACCGCCGCCCTCGACCACGCGCAGGACGCCCTCGCCGGGCCCCGGCTGCGGCGGTACGCCTCCTCGTCCGCCGAGCGGCGGCTGCACGCGCAGTACGCCGCCGCGCTGCCCCTCGCCGAGGCCGCCACCGCCCTCGCCTGGGCCGGAGAGCCCGTCTCCGAGCGGGCCTCCGAAGGGCCCCGGCGGCTCGCCGCCGCCGTCCGCGGCAACACCCACACCGGGCCGCTGCCCGCGCCCTCCCGCTCGGCACCCGCGCTGCGCGCCCTCGACGACGCCCTGCTGCACGCGGCCGAGGTGTTCGACCAGGGGCGGGGAGGCGACCTGCACACCCGTCCGCGTACCGCCCGGGACCGGCTGCGCGCCGTCCTCGGCAGCGCCGGACGCGAGTACGGGCTGCGCGTCGCGCTCTGCTTCGGGGCCAGCGCGGCGGTCGCCCAGGCCCTGCACCAAGGCCAGTGGTACGGGCAGCACGAGCACTGGTACTGGCTGCCCGCCACCGCCGTCTTCCTCGTCAAGCCCGACCTGGGTCCGCTGGCCTCCCGCGTGCTCAACCGGGCCGCCGGCACCGTACTCGGCGCTCTCCTCTTCGCCGGGTTCGCCGCCGTCCTGCCCCGGCCGGACGGACTCATCGCGCTCGTCGCGCTCAGCGGTGCGCTCATCCCCGTCGCCACCCGGCACTTCGCCGCCCAGACCGCCGTCGTCACCGTCCTCGTCCTCGCCCTCGTCATGGTCGGCGGCGAGCCGCAGGCGTCCGCGGGCCGGATCGGCGAGACGCTGCTGGCCTGCGCGATCGTGCTGATCGTCGGGCACCTGCCGATGCCGGGACAGCGGGGCGGCGGCGTGCGCGCCCGGCTGGCGGCGGCGAACGAGGCCGCGCACGCCTACCTCACCCACGTCCTCGACGAGGCCGGCACCCCGCGCATCGGAACCTCCGGCGCCCCCGATGCCACACGTATGAGAAACCCCGGCACCCCCGGCACCCCCGGCACCCCCTCCGACCACCGCGCCACCCGCTGGACCCTGCGCCGCGAGGCCTACCGCACGCTCGCCGAGGCCCGTACGGCCATCTCCCTCGCCGCGCACGAACTGCCCGCCCTCGCCCGGCACACCGAGGGCGCGGACGAGGTCGCCGACCTCCTCGAACGGCTCGTCGACACGATCACGGCCTGCGCCGTGCACCTCGACGACACGGGACAGATCGGCCCCCGCCACCGGGAACGCCTCGCCGCCGTCCTCACCGAACTCACCGGACCGGTGGAGCGGGTGGGCCTACGGCTGCCCCGGACACCCCTCGCCGGCTAGCACGCCCAGCACCGCGACCAGCCCGCCGTCCCGCAGGGCCCTCGTCGCGAACCCGTGCTCCGCGACCGCCCGCTCCACCACCCCGGCGATCTCCGCGGCCCGCCTCTCGTCCGGCGGTTCCCAGCACAGGCAGAGCAGACCTCCCGGTGCCAGCCAGCGTCGCAGCGCCGTCAGTTCCGCGTCCGCCGGGCGCGTCCAGAACAGGTTCACGTTCACCGCCAGGACCTTGTCGAAGGATCCAGGGGCGAAGTCGGCGTCCTCCAGGGACAGGACGTGGAAGGCGGCCCTCCCGGCCGCGACCGCCTCGCCGTTGCGGCGCCGGGCCGCCGCCACGGCCGTGGCGGAGCGGTCGACGGCGGTGACGGTCCCCGTGGTGAGGCGGTCGCTGAGCAACGCGACCGCGACCCCGCGGCCGCAGCCGATCTCCAGCACGCGGTCGCCGGGGGCGGGGTCGAGGACGCGCACCGCCCACCTCAGCCGCTCCGGGGCGTCGATGGCCCTCAGCCGCCGATCCGTACCCACACCGGCGCGTGGTCCGAGCCGGGCGCGCCGCGTCGCTCCGCCGGGTCGGGGCCGACCGACGGCAGGCCGGGCGGGCCCTCGCCGGGCAGGCCCGTGCCCGCCGCCGTCACGCGCCGGACCAGCCGGTGGCTGAGCAGTATGTGGTCGATCAGCTCGCGCCGCCCGGAGTTGACGCGGGACCAGCGCTGTCCGGCGGGGATGAGCGGGGCCACGTCCCACAGCCGCGCCGCGTCGCCCCGGTCGGGCCTGTCGTACCCGGGCGTGCCGATCTCCGAGCCGGGCGGGCCGAGCAGGATCTGCGTGGTCGCCGCCTGCGTCTCGTCGTTCAGGTCGCCCAGGACCGCCACGTCCCGGGCCCGCCCGTCGCCCTCCAGCAAGTCGTCCGCGAGGGCGCGCAGGGCCGTCGCCTCCGCGGCCCGCCGGTACAGGGCGTAGGCGCCGTAGCGGGCCCGTTCGCCCTCGTCGCGCGGCTGGAACCGGCCGTCCGGGTACGACAGCAGCTTCGACTTGAGGTGACAGACGGCCACCCGCAGCGGCCCGTCCGGCGAAGCCCCGTCCCCCGGCGGCCCGTCCCCGGCCTCCACGGCCAGCAGGCCCCGCCCCGCCTGTGCCACCGTCAGCCCCGAGTCGTCCACCTGCACGGGACGCAGCCCCGCCGGGAACGCCACCGTGTCCGCCACGACCGTCAGGGGCGCACGGCTCAGGAACCCGACCCGTATGCCCCGGCTGTCCGCGTGCTCGGAGAGGGCGACATGCCAGTCGTCGTCGAGCATCCCGGCCAGGTCCTTCAGGGCCTCGGGGTCGCCGACCTCCTGCACGCCCAGCAGCGCCGGGTCGAGTTCCGTGATCACGGCGGCCAGCGCGGCGAGCTTCCTTCCGTACGCGGCGTCGTCCTCCGGGCCGTACGGGCCGCCGGGCCGGTAGAGGTTCTCCAGGTTCCAGGTGCCGAGGAGCATGCCGGGCTCCTTTCCGAAGCCGACAGGCGGGGTGGTCAGGCCAGGGTGCCTGCCCGGCCGGCCCCGCGACAGAGCCGCGACGGGATGTGCGGTTCGGCTCAGCCGCCCTACGACGTCGTCGTACGTTGGCGTGATGACGCCTTCTGCCGCGGACAGTCCCGCCGAGCTCATCATCAGCGCATGTACCGTCCTCGTGCACGACGATCAAGAGCGGATCGGGTTCGCGGAGGACGCCGCGATCGTCGTACGGAACGGGCTCGTCGAGGCGGTCACGACCACCGCCGCTGTCGCCGGCCTGCCCGCCGCCGAGCGGATCGAGGCCCGCGGCCAGGTCGCCCTGCCCGGCCTGATCAACTGCCACACGCACGCGCCGATGGTGGCGCTGCGCGGCCTCGCCGAGGACCTGCCCACGCTGGAGTGGTTCAACGACGTCGTCTGGCCGGTCGAGTCCAACCTCACGGCCGAGCACGTCGAGTTGGGGGCGCGGCTCGCCTGCGCCGAGATGATCCGCGGCGGCGTCACCTGCTTCGCCGACCACTACTTCGCGATGGACGCGGTGGCGAACGTCGTGGCGGAGAGCGGCATGCGGGCCCTGCTCGGGGAGGCCTTCTTCTCCTCGCAGGGGCCCGAAGGCCGGGAACGGTCACTGGAGTTCGCGCTGCGCCACCGCGACACGGCAGACGGCCGCGTCACCACCGCCCTCGCCCCCCACGCCCCCTACACCGTCGTCGACGACGACCTCGCGGCCACCGCCGAGCTGGCCCGTACGCACGGCCTGCCCGTGCACGTCCACGCCGCCGAGAACCGGGACCAGACCGACACCAGCCTCGCCCGCCACGGGGTCACCCCGATCGAGGTCCTGGACCGCACGACGATCCTCCACACGGACCTGCTCCTCGCCCACGGCACCGGCATCACCGACCGCGACCTGCCCCTCCTGGAGCGGGCGGACGGTCGTACGGCCGTGGCCACCGCGCCCCGCGGCTACCTCAAGTTCGCCTGGCCGGACACCACACCCGTCCGCGCCCTGCGCGGCATCGGCGTCGACGTCGGGCTCGCCACCGACGGGGCCGCCTCCAACAACTCCCTCGACGTGTGGGAGTCGATGGCCCTCACCTCACTGGTGCAGAAGTCGGCCGAGGGCGATCCCCGTTGGCTGACCTCCCGCGAGGCCCTGCACCACGCCACGCTGCAGAGCGCCAGGGCCGTGGGGCTGGGGGAGAGCATTGGCAGCATCGCGCCGGGCCGCCGGGCGGACATCGTCCTGGTCGACCTCACCGGACCGCACACGCAGCCCGTCCACGACCTCGCCGCCACCCTCGTGCACAGCGCCCGCTCCGCCGACGTCCGCACCACGATCGTCGACGGACGGATCCTGATGCGGGACCGGGAGCTGCTGACGATCGACGTGGCGGCGGTGGTGGGGGAGCTCCGGAAGCGCCTGCCCGCGCTGGTCGACCGCGGCCACGGCCGGCGCGTCCAGGAGTACGACACCTGACGCCCCGGGAACCGGTCGCGAGGAATCTCCGCGAGGAATCCTCCCGGACAGCGATGAGTTCCGCGCCTCCCGCCGGTCACCACCCCGGACGGACCGTTGTCACAGGAGGGCCCATGTCGCTTCCGGAGATCGTCTCGCGCGAGCAGTGGCGCGCGGCGCGCGCGGAACTGCTGGTCAAGGAGAAGGCCGTCACCCGCGCGCGGGACGCGCTCAATGCCGAGCGGCGCGGACTGCCCATGGTGGAGGTCGAGGAGGAGTACGTCTTCGAGGGCGGGGACGGCAAGGCCACCCTGCTCGATCTGTTCGACGGCCGGCAGCAGCTGGTCGTCTACCACTTCATGTTCGCGCCGGAGTGGGAGGCGGGCTGCTGCAGCTGCTCCGCATTCCTGGATCAAATAGGGCATCTCGCCCATCTCGCGGCGCGGGGGACGTCGTTCGCGGCCGTGTCCCGGGCCCCGTACCCGAAGCTCCTGCCGTTCAAGGCCCGGATGGGCTGGACGGTCCCCTGGTACTCCTCCTGCGGCAGTGACTTCAACCGCGACTTCGAGGTGACGCTGGAACGCGACGGCGAACTCGTCGAGCGCCCCGGCCTCAGCTGCTTCCTGCGGGACCGCGACCGGATCTTCCACACGTACTCGACGTACGAGCGCGGCCTCGACGGCCTCGGCTCGACCGCCAGCCTGCTCGACCTCACCGCACTGGGCCGCCAGGAGGAGTGGGAGGAGCCCAAGGGGCGCGCGTCGGCTCTTGGGGCGCCTGCGGGAAGTGAGCGCATCCGCTATCACGACGAGTACGACGACTGACACGCAAAGTGAGGAAATAAGCCAAGCGGCTGAGAGTTTGCTCACACTTGACGGTGAACGCGTGTCAACTACGTCTCAGAACCGTCACTTCGCGAGCCGTTCACCCCATGGTTGGCGTTTAACTCTACGAGTACAGCGCTACAGGGAGGTGCAGGGTGAACGGGCGAACGGTGCTCGAGCGCTTTCCCGCCGGCGGGCCGCGTGGCTCCTGGCCGGCGGAGGAGTTCGCGCAGGCGCGGCGTCTGGAGGGCCTGCCTGCCGAGGTCGTCATGGACCTCGCGACGGACATGTTCCTGGTGATCGTGCGCAGCGGGGACGGCGCCGACGCCACGGCGTGACGTGCCGGCTCAGCCCGCCTTCGGCGCCGGCACCTTCGGGACCGGCGCGGCCGGCGTGACCGCCGTGGGGGCCTTGGCGAACTGCTCCGCCTGGAGCGCGTACAGCTCGGCGTAGAGCCCGCCGGTGGCGAGCAGCTCGTCCGGCGTCCCGGACTCCACGAGCCGCCCCTGGTCCAGGACGTGCACCAGATCCGCGTGGCGCACGGACGCCAGCCGGTGCGTGATCAGCACGACCGTCTGGCCGCTGTCGGCCAGGGCGCGGATCCGCTCGAAGACCTCCAGCTCGGCCCGGGCGTCCAGGGCCGCCGTCGGCTCGTCGACGATCAGGATGCGCCCCCTGCGGTAGGCCGCCCGGGCGATGCCCAGCCGCTGCCACTGGCCGCCCGACAGCTCGTGTCCGCCGCTGAAGTTGCGGGCCAGCAGCGTGTCCAGCCCGCGCGGCAGATCGGCGACCACCGTCTCCGCCCCGGCCTCCGCGATCGACGCGGCCAGCCGCTCCTCGCAGACGGGCGCCGACGTCCGCCCCAGGGCGACGTTCACCCGGGCCGTGAACGGCCACCTCTTGAAGTCCTGCGCCACCATCGCGATCCGCTCGGCCAGCAGGTGCCGGTCGGCGTCCGCCGCGTCCACGTCGTCCCACAGGATCCGCCCCTTCTCCGGGGTGTAGAGCCCGGCGAGCAGCTTGACCAGGGTCGTCTTGCCGGAGCCGTTCTCCCCGACCAGCGCCACGATCCGGCCCAGCGGGAGGGTGAGGGTCACGTCGTCGAGGGCGGGACGCGCGGAGTCGCCGGGGTAGCGGAACGTGACGTTCTCGAAGCGGATCTCCCGCGGGTTCTCCGGCAGGGGCCGGCCGCCCTCGGGGATCGCCCGCTGAGCCGCCTCCGAGTACAGCCGGTGCAGGTCGCCGACGAAGAGCGCCTCCTCGTGCAGCGCGTTCACCTCCACCACGAGCGTGTCGAGGCTCTGCGAACCGGTCCGGATCGCGATCACGGCCGTACCCGCCACCGACAGGGCCATCGCGCCCGCCAGCAGCAGCCCGCCGAGGGTCGCGTACGTCGCCACCGTGGCCAGGCCCGTCCACGCCGCCGCGATCAGGCCGGTGCGGGCGGCCAGCCGGGCGAGGCGGGCCTGCTCGGCCTCCGCCGTCTCCGACATCGCGCGGAAGTGCCGCAGCAGGAAGGAACCCACTCCGTGCACCCGGATCTCGGGGGCCGCCTCGGGCTCGATGAGCAGGTTGCCGAGCAGCCGTCCGGCGCGGGCGTGCTGCACCCAGGCGTGGAAGGACTCGTAGCGCCGCCGGGCGACGGTCAGCGCGCTCCAGGCGCTCGGCAGCGTCATCGTGACCAGCAGCGGCAGCAGGGCGGGGTGCAGCACGGTCAGCACACCGGCGGCCGCGACCAGCGAGATCATCGCGTTGATCACACGTGTCCCGTACGCGATCATGCGGCGCGCGGAGGCGGCGCCGTACTGCGCGGTGTCCAGCAGCTTGTGGAAGGCGTGGTCCTCGATCGCGGCCAGCTCCACGGCCGCGGCCCGCTCCAGGTACTGCTCGGTCGCGACCCGCTCCACCTTCGGCTCCAGGCGGCCGGTGGCGTACGTGCTGGCGGCCCGCAGCAGGGCCGCGAGCAGCATGACGACGGCCACCGTCACCAGCGCGGGGAGGGCTCCGCGCAGCCGGTCCTCGATGGGGCCGCCGCCCATCAGCCGGGCCAGCACGCTGTTCACCGCGAGCAGGCTCACCGCCTGCGCCACACCCCGGCCGGCCTCGGCGGCCAGGACGACCCGCGCGGCGCCCCGGTCAGCCTGCCGGGCGAGCCGGAGGCTGGACGCCAGCAGGGACGGCAGCCGCGTGATCATGGCACGGAAGTTCAGCTCGAGGAACGCGTCGGCGTGCTGGTTCCAGCCCATGTCGTAGCGCAGCGGCCCGCCGAAGAGCAGCCGCTCCGACTCGGACACCTCCGGCGCGGTCCGCTTCTTCGCCACCGTCGACCGACCTCCCGCTCGTGGCCCGTTCATGGATGAACGGTCACTATTGCGGTGCGGTGCCCGCACGGGCAGGGCGCAGCCCGGGGCGCCGGATGCGCGCGGGCGCACGACCCGGCCGAAGGCCACACGGAACGGCGCGTGGTCGTGGGGTGGGTTACGTGTACGCGCCCGCGCTCACGCGCTGACCGACCGCGACCAGGCCGGAGACGTCCCGGTCACCCGGCACAGGGCCAGGTACAGCGGTATCGGCGGGGTGTACGGGAGCGTGCCGTCGGGGCGGTGGATGAGGTCGGGGATCTCGGGGGCGTCCGGGACGACCGCGCCGGTGGCGTAGTGCACGGGGGCCGGCCATTCCAGGGCGTGGTCGGAGTCCGACGGCACCAGCCACCACCAGGTCGTCCCGTCGGCGTAGACACAGCCGACACGGGGCAGCCGGGGCATGACCAGCGGGCCGAAACGGGCGGGCACCGCGACCGCGTCGCAGCCGAGCGGGGCGGTCATGCCCTCGGGCACCGGCAGGCGCAGGGCCGGGCCCGGCGTGCGCAGCCCGCGGCGGAGGCGGGCCAGGGTGTCCAGATTCAGCACGCGGCCACCGGGGCCTGGCCTCATGCCGGCCCCCGCTCTCGGTGTCGTTCCTGAGCCGGGACCGCGGAGGCCGCCTCCGGCGTGCCCTGCGCGTTGCGCGCCCGGTTCCGGTCCGGGTCGCCCGACTCGTCGGAGGGACCGGGCTTCGGGCGGGTGCCCCAGCCCAGGTCGTTCCGGGGTTCGGCGGGGTCGTGCGGAGCGTCCGCCGTGCGCGGCAGCTCGGCCCAGACCAGCAGCCCGGGGCCGTGTTCGTGTGCCCCCCAGGCATGGCAGAGGGCGTCGACGAGGAGCAGCCCCCTCCCGTGCTCCTCCTCGGGCCGGGTCCGGGCGGCGGCGTGGGGCTGGCCCGGGGCGCAGCCCTCGTCGCGCACGGCTATCCGCACCAGGTCGTCGCCGTCGTGCAGTTCGCACACTATGTGCGTGCTCGCCGTGTGCACGATGGCGTTGGTGACCAGCTCGGACACCACCAGGGCCGCGCTGTCGCACGTGTCCTCGCACACCGACCAGCCGGTCAGCCGGGCCCGCGTCAGCCGTCTGGCCTGTGCGGGGGAACCCGGGTGTGCGGCCAGCTCGAAACGGAACCGGCGCTCGGCGGCGGTCCCGAGGGGACCGTCTCCGGCACCGAGGCCGGGAAGGCCTGCGGCGGCGTCTGTTCCTAAGGGCGCGGACGGAATCACGCTTGCCACTATCGCCCCGCCGAGAACACTTGGCAAGTGTCACTCTGAAAATTGCAGAGTGCTGTGTGACGGTCTGGAAGGCCGTGGCACACTGCTCGCAACAGCACCCCGCGCGGCGCCAGTTGAGATCGTCGAAGATTCGTTCGAAACGCTTGTTCGGATCAGTTCTTCGAAAAGGTCTTCGAATGGCGCCGCAGGGCTGTCAGCGTTCTTTTGTGGCCGGCTCGTCAGAACTCTTGGTGGAGGTGGAGCGTGAGCGAACCGCGGTCCGCGCCGACTGTCGGGCAGGTCGTCCTCGGTCGGCGCCTGCTGGACCTGCGGGAACGCGCCGGGATGAAGCGCGAGGAAGCCGCCCGCATCCTCCGCGTCGCCCCCGCCACGGTCCGCCGTATGGAGATGGCCGAGGTCGCGCTCAAAATCCCGTACCTGCAACTGCTGCTGAAGGCCTACGGAATCCGTGACGACGAGGCCGACGCCTTCGTCCAGCTGGCCGAGGAAGCGAACAAACCCGGCTGGTGGCAGCGCTTCCACGACATCCTGCCCGGCTGGTTCTCGATGTACGTGAGCCTCGAGGGCGCGGCCGGAGTCATCCGCAGCTATGAACCGCATTTCGTCCCCGGCCTGTTGCAGACCGAGGAGTACGCGCGCGGAGTGCTCCGCTCCGGCGCCATCGGCCAGACCAGCCCCGAGGACATCGAGCGCCATGTCGCCCTGCGCATGCAGCGCCAGGACCTGCTCACCCGCGAGGACGCGCCCCGGCTGTGGGTCGTGATGGACGAGACCGCGCTGCGGCGGCCGGTCGGCGGACCGGAGGTGATGCGTGCCCAGATCGACAAGCTGCTCGAGGCCACGAAGCTGCCCAACGTCACGCTGCAGATCGCCCCGTTCGCCAATGGGCCGCACCCGGGCACGTACGGGCCGTTCGTGCTGTTCCGATTCGCCATGCCCGAACTGCCGGACATGGTCTACAGCGAGTACCTGACCGGCGCGGTCTATCTCGACGCGCGCGCCGAGGTGGCGACCCACCTCGAGGTCATGGACCGCATGGCGGCGCAGGCCGCTACGGCACATCGCACGAAGGAGATCCTCCGGGATCTCCGCAAGGAGCTGTGAATGGATCGCATCAAGCCGCGCAAACACGTCTACAACGGCATGCCCGCGCGCGACTTGGGCAGTGAAGGCTGGCACAAGCCGTGGAGCGGGGGGAACGGAGGCAACTGCCTGGAGGCGATGAAGCTCGCCGACGGCCGGATCGCCGTCCGTCAGTCCACCGACCCGGACGGTCCGGCGCTGATCTACACCACCGCCGAGATGACCGCCTTCATCGAGGGGGCGAAGGCGGGGGAGGCGGACTTCCTGCTGTCCTGACGTGCTTGCCGTTGCTCTCGCCGGACCTTCTCTTGCTCGACCTCTACCGCTCGTGCTGAATCGCTGGTGCTGAATTGACCACCCTTTGTGCCTTACGGAGTGCCTCATGACCGGGCAGGACCCCACGTCGGCCGTCAGGATCGACACGACCAGACCCCATCCCGCGCGGATGTACGACTGGTACCTCGGCGGCAAGGACAACTACCCGGTCGACGAGGAGATGGGCCGTCAGATGCTCGGCCTCGACCCCAGGGTGCCGGTGATGGCGCGCGTCAACCGCGCGTTCATGCACCGGGCCACACGCTGGCTGGCCGGCAACGGCGTACGGCAGTTCCTGGACATCGGCACGGGCATCCCGACCGAACCCAACCTCCACCAGGTCGCCCAGGAGACCGCCCCCGACGCCCGGATCGTCTACTGCGACAACGACCCCATCGTGCTGGCCCACGCGGCGGCCCTGCTGCGCGGCACGGACGAGGGGGCGACCGAGTACCTCCAGGCCGACGTCCGCGACCCGGACGCCATCCTGGAGGGCGCCAGGAAGGTCCTGGACTTCACCCGGCCCGTCGCGCTGTCGCTGATCGCGCTGCTGCACTTCGTCTCCGACGAGGACGGCGCGCACGACCTGGTCGGCCGGCTGCTCGCCGAACTGCCCTCCGGCAGCTACCTGGTGATCACCCACGCGACGGCCGACTTCACCCCGGAGGAGTCGAAGGCCGCCACCGAGAAGCTCCGCGCCGCCGGCGTCACCCTGGCCCTGCGCTCCCGCGCGGAGTTCACCCGTTTCTTCCACGGCCTTGACCTCGTCGAGCCCGGCGTCGAGGTGCCCCACCGCTGGCACCCCGAGCTGGGCGAGCCCGTGCCCGGGCAGGACGACGGGGTGATCCCCGGGTACGGGGCGGTGGCGCGCAAGCCGTAGCCCCCCCGTAGTCCCCCCGGTAGTCCCCTCCGTAGCTCCCCGTTGCTTGACGGGCCGGTCACGGCGGCGGCAGTGCACCGCACAGCGCCTCCAGGGCCGGCCCGTAGGCATGCTCCGAGGGCGTCGCGTACCCGACGACGAGACCGTCGACCGCCGGCATGTCCGTCTCCGGGTGCCGGAACGCGGCGAGGCCGTCGAGGGCGATGCCCTGCCACGCCGCGGCCTTGACCGCCGACGCCTCGGTGCCGGGCGGGAGCCGCAGCACCGCGTGCAGGCCTGCCGCGACACCGGTGGCCTCGATGTGCGGCGCGTGCTCGGCGAGCGCCGCGACGAGCCGGTCCCGGCGGCCCCGGTACCGCTGCCGCATCCGCCGTACGTGCCGGTCGTACGACCCCGACGTGAGGAAGTCCGCCAGGCACAGCTGGTCGAGGACGCTCGCCCACGCCTCCCGCTCTCCCTTGGCGGCCCGCACGGCGTCGACGTACCGCTCCGGGAGCACCATCCAGCCCAGCCGCACCGCCGGCGACAGGCTCTTGCTGACCGAGCCGATGTGGATCACGCGCTCGGGATCGAGCCCCTGGACGGCGCCGACCGGCTTGCGGTCGTAGCGGAACTCCCCATCGTAGTCGTCCTCCAGGACCAGCCCGCCCCGCGCGCGTGCCCAGTCGACGACGGCGGCCCGGCGCGCGGGGTGCAGCGGGCCGCCGGTCGGGAACTGGTGCGCCGGCGTGAGCAGCACCGCCCGCTCGCGCCCCAACCGGTCGACCCGGGCGCCGTGTTCGTCCAGGGGCAGCGGCACGGTCCGCACACCGGCGGCGGCGAGGACCTCCCGGTGGAACCCGAGCCCGTACGCCTCCACCGCGAGGGGCCCGCGCAGGACGCCCCCTCCGAACAGCAGCCGCAGCGCGTGCGCGAAGCCGGAGCAGATCACGATCCTGCCCGGCTCGGTCCGCACGCCCCGCGCGCGGGCCAGGTACTCCGTGAGCGCCTGACGCAGCTCGACCCGCCCGGCGGGGTCGCCCGGCCCGAACACCTCGCTGGGCGCCTGCTGCAGCGCCCTGCGGTAGGAGGCCAGCCAGGCGGTCCGCGGGAACGCCGAGGCGTCCGGCGTGCCCTGCGTCAGGTCGTGCCGGGGGCCCCGCGCGCGTTGCGGTGACTTCTTGGGCACGCGGGCGGCGGGCCGCAGCGGTTCGGCCCGCTCCGCGACCCGCGTGCCCGAGCCCTGCCGGGCGGTCAGCCAGCCCTCCGCGACGAGTTCGGCGTACGCGTCGGCGACCGTGTTGCGGGCCACGCCGAGGTCGGCGGCGAGCGAGCGGTACGGCGGCAGCCGCGTGCCCGGGGCGAGCCGCCCACTGCGCACGGCCTCGCGCAGGGCCCGGATCAGCGCCGCGCGCCGGCCGCCCGGACCGGTCAGCTCCAGATGCAGGTCGGACCCGATCCGCTCTGCCGAATCGACCCACGAATTGACCCATGAATCCGCCATGGAAATGCACCCTACAGTGGGTCTTTCCGGCCCGTAGGTTGAAGGACATGACGACGCACACGAGCACCGACACCACCCTCGCGAAGGCGCCCCGGCTGGAGTTCGCGAAGTCCGCCCCGAAGGCCTTCCGGGCCCTCATCGCCTTCGACGCCGCCGCCCGGGACGGCCTCGACCCGGCCCTGGTCGAACTGATCCAGATCCGCGCCTCGCACCTCAACCACTGCGCGTACTGCCTCCACATGCACACCAACGACGCCCGCAAGGCCGGCGAGAGCGAGGACCGGCTGCACATGGTCGCCGTGTGGCGCGAGGCCCGCCACTTCTTCACCGAGCGGGAGCAGGCGGCCCTCGCCCTCACGGAGGCGGTGACCCTGGTCGCCGACACCGGTGTCCCGGACGACGTCTACGCCGAGGCCGCCGCGCGGTTCGACGAGCGGGAACTGGCGCAGGTACTCGCCCTGATCTTCACGATCAACACCTGGAACCGGGTGGCGCTGTCCACGGGGAAGGTGGCGGGGACGGACGAGAGGTGACCCGGGGCGGCTACACGGTCATGGGCGGTCGCATGGGCTGATCGGCGGCTGAACAGCCCAAGGGCCGGCCGTACGGGCCGGTCGGCGGCTACACCGCCGTGGGGTGGCTGTACGGGCCGGTCGGCGGCTACCCGCCGTGGGGCGGCTGTAGAGGCCGGTCGGCGGCTACACCGCCATGGGGCGGTCGTACGGGCCGATCGGGGCCGGCAGCGTCGAACTGCCCATCAGATGACGGTCGACGGCTGCCGCCACCGCCCGCCCCTCGGCGATCGCCCAGACGATGAGCGACTGGCCCCGGGCGGCGTCCCCCGCGGCGAACACGCCGGGCACGTTGGTGGCGAACGCGGCGTCCCGCGCGATGGTGCCGCGGGGCTCCAGTTCCAGCCCCAGCTGGTCGACGAGCCCGTCCTGCCGGTCGGGCCCGGTGAAGCCGAGGGCGAGCAGCACGAGGTCGGCGGGGAGTGTCCGCCCGGTGCCGTCCACCGGGCGGCGCCGCGCGTCCACCTCGACCAGGTGCAGCGACCGCACATGCCCCTCCGCGTCGCCCTCGAAGCGCAGCGTGGACGCCGCGAACAGCCGCGCGTCCGCGTCGGCCACCGGAGCGGTCCGCAGGTCACGCGCCTCCTCGTGCGCGGCGGACAGCCGGTAGAGCCGCACCGGATACGTCGGCCAGGGCTCGGCGTCCTCGTCCCGCTCGACGCCCGGCAGCGCGTAGATGTCCACCTGGGTCACGGACGCGGCGCCCTCCCGTACGGCCGTGCCCAGGCAGTCCGCCCCGGTGTCGCCGCCGCCGACGATGACGACGTGCCTCCCGGCGGCCGACAGCGGTGACGACTCCAGGTCGCCCTCGCAGACCCGGTTGGCCAGCGGCAGGTACTCCATCGCCTGGTGAACCCCCGTCAGCTCCCGACCGGGGACGGGCAGTTCCCGCCAGGCCGTCGCCCCGGTCGCGATCACCACGGCGTCGTAGCGGGTCCGCAGCTCGTCGGCCCCGATGTCCCGCCCGACCACCGTCGACGTGCGGAACTTGGTCCCCTCGGCGCGCATCTGCTCCAGCCGCCGCTCCAGATGGTGCTTCTCCATCTTGAACGCGGGGATGCCGTACCGCATCAGCCCGCCGAGCCGGTCGTCCCGCTCGTACACCGCGACCGTGTGCCCGGCCCGGGTCAGCTGCTGGGCCGCGGCCAGCCCGGTGGGGCCCGAACCGATCACCGCGACCGTCTTGCCGGACAGCCGCTCCGGCGGACGCGGCGGCGCGAAGCCCTCCTCCCAGGCCCGGTCGGCGATCGCGCACTCGACGTTCTTGATCGTGACGGCCGGCTGGTTGATCGCCAGTACGCACCCCGCCTCGCAGGGGGCCGGGCACAACCGGCCCGTGAACTCGGGGAAGTTGTTCGTGGCGTGCAGCCGGTCGGCGGCGGCCCGCCAGTCCTCCCGCGACACCAGGTCGTTCCACTCCGGGATCAGATTGCCCAGCGGACACGCCTCGTGGCAGAAGGGGATGCCGCAGTCCATGCAGCGATCGGCCTGCTTGCCGATGATCGGCAGCAGCGCCCCGGGGACGTACACCTCGTCCCAGTCCCGCACCCGCTCCTCGACCGGCCTGCGCGGCCAGTCCTGGCGGGGCGTGGTCATGAAACCCTTGGGATCGGCCATGGCCGTCTTCCTTGCGTGCGCGTATGACAGGCCGTGCGTCGTCGGGCGGCACTCCTTTCGCCACGATACGTCCGCCTCCGGGCCGGTGCCTGTCGCCGTGCGGCGCGGGGCCTGGGCGTCAGGTGAGAGCCAGCACGTACGCCAGGGCCGCCCCGGCCGAGGCGACCGTGCGGACGTGGTTCCACATCGTCCACTCGCGCACGTACGCCGGCCAGTACGCGGCCGCCTCCGAGGTGCCCGGCTCCAGCTTGGCCAGCGCGTCGTTGCGCGGCACGTTCGCGACCATCGTCACCCCGAAGGAACCGAACAGGTACAGCACACTGCCCACCAGCAGCTCCACCGTCCCCTCCTCGGGCCACAGCACGAACGTCACCACGGCGATCACCGCGCACAGCACGGCCGAGCCGAGGAACACGGCCATGAAGGGCGGTGTCACCGCGGCCACGTTGATCGCGCGCATCGCGGCGACCCCTTGCGCGGGCGGCAGCGCGGCCAGACCCCGCATGACGAACGTCGAGAAGCCGCAGAACACCCCGGCCACCAGGCCGGTCCCGAGCACACCCAGCACCGTCAGCACGAAGTACGGTCCGTCGATCATGTCAGTCTCTCCCGCCCGTCGAGCCGGGATCCTGCCCGGCGCCCTGCCTCACCACAAGTGAAATCTCGCCTCTCACCTCACCTCGCGCCCTCACCTCATCCCGCGGAACCGAGGCCCGCGCCGGTCCACCCCCTCAGCACCGTCTCCACCGCCGCCGAGATCCGCCGCCGCGCCTCGTGCCGCGGCACGCCGCTCATCAGCAGCCGGTCGTACGGCGTGTCCAGATGCCGTACGGACGCCACCACCGCCGAGATCACCGCCCCCTCGCTGAGCGCGCGCCCCGCCGCGCTGCGGCCCACCCGGCCGCTGCCCCGCTCCGAGGCGTGCGCGGCGATGGCCCGCGCCCGGTCGGGCGGGCAGCCCGGGAACAGCCGCCGTATCTCCGTCGCGAACGCCTGGGCGAACAGTTCGTCCTGAGCCTCCCGCCGCCGCGCGTCCCGTATCCGGCGCCGCCGTCGCGCCTCGGCGTCCGCCAGGCACCGCTGCTCGGCCCTGGCGAGCGCCGCCTCCTCGACCAGGACGCCCTGCCGCTCGTAACGGCTCTTGCGCCGGTTGAACCGCACGACCACCGCCGACAGCGCGCTCTCCTCCCGCGCCCTGCGCGTCAGCGCCGTGTCACCACGCGGCAGGAACACCAGATGCCCGAGGTCGGCGCAGTCGAGGCAGCGCGGGGCACTGTCCTCCAGGACGAGCAGGGCCAGCGGCCCCCGCCGGCATTCGGCGCACTGCCGCCGCTTCAGGGGCTGGAAGACGAGCAGTCCGGGATGGGGCGGGAGCGGTGCGCGAGGGACCATACGGGGTTCATTCCCCCTGACGACAGCACGCACCACGTGCGCCGCGGGATCCGGCGACGACCCCGGGGACGTCCCGCCGCGGCCTGACGCATCATGGGCCGTGTGCGACTCGAAGCGATCACCTGGGACCGGCTCGGCGACCTGCTCGCCGAGCGCCTGCTCGACCTGAAGCCCGCCGACGGCAGTCCCTGGCCGCGCATCGCCTTCGACGGCGCCCCGGCCGCCCGCCCGGGCGACCTCGCCCAGCGGGTCTCGGAAGCGCTGCGCGTGCGCGGCCGCTCCTCGCTCGTGGTGGGGACGGACGGCTTCCTGCGCCCCGCCTCCGTGCGCCTGGAGTACGGCCACCGGGACATCGAGGCCTACTACAGCGGCTGGTACGACACCGGCGCCCTGTGGCGCGAGGTGTTCGGACCCCTCGACGCCGACGGCGACGGCCGCGTCCTGCCCGACCTGTGGGACCCGGCCGCCGACCGGGCGACCCGCAGCCCGTACGTCCAACTCCCGCCCGGCGGCGTGCTGTTGCTGCACGGGCCCTTCCTTCTCCGGCACTGGTTCCCCCTCGATCTGAGTGTCCACGTCCTGCTCTCCCCGGGCGCCCTGCGCCGCCGCACACCCGAGGCCGAGCACTGGACCCTGCCGGCCTTCGAGCGCTACGAGCGGGAGACCGACCCGGCGGCCACGGCCGACGTCCTGGTACGGGCCGACGACCCTCGTCATCCCGCGTGGGGAGGCTGAGCGACCGCACGGCCCCGTCGGTGTGCCGCTCGGCGTGGGGACGGCGTCCCGTGTGCGGGCATCCGGTGGCACGGCGAGAATGAAGGGCGCCGGGACTCGCGGTGCGTCCGGCGCCGCGCCGGCCGTCCGGCACCGGGAGGTACCCCATGACCACCGCCGGAGACATCATGCACCGCGGCGCCCAGTGGATCCCCGCCCACGAAACCCTCGACCGCGCCGCCCAGCTCATGCGCGAACTGAACGTCGGCGCCCTGCCCATCAGCGACGAGAACGAGCGGCTCTGCGGCATCCTCACCGACCGCGACATCGTCGTCGGCTGCGTCGCCATGGGCCACGACCCCGCCAGGGTCACCGCCGGCGAGATGGCCAAGGGCACCCCCCGCTGGATCGACGAGGACGCCGATGTCAGCGAGGTGCTCCGAGAGATGCAGGAACACCGGATCCGCCGGCTGCCCGTCATCCGGGACAAGCGCCTGGTCGGCATGATCAGCGAAGCCGACCTCGCCCGGCACCTGGCGAACGACCAGATCGCCTCCTGGGCCGAGAGCGTCTACGCCAAGAGCACGTCCTAGCCCACCCCCGCAGGGCTCCCGCGCAGGTCACCCACCCTCGTCAGAGCCATCCGCTGCGCCGGAACCCCCGGTACAGCACCAGGCACGCCACGGATATCACGCCGATGACCATGCCGTAGCCGTACCGCCAGTGCAGCTCCGGCATGTGGTCGAAGTTCATGCCGTACACCCCGCACACCATCGTCGGCACGGCGATGATCGCGGCCCATGCCGTGATCTTCCGCATGTCCTCGTTCTGCGCGACCGTGACCTGCGCGAGGTGTGCCTGCAGGATGGAGTTGAGCAGTTCGTCGAAGGCGGCGATCTGCTCCTTCGCCCGTAGCAGGTGGTCCGAGACATCGCGGAAGTACGCCTGTATCTCGGGGTCGACCGCGCGGATCGGGCGGGTGGCGAGATCCTCCAGCGGCCGGCTGAGCGGCACCACCGCCCGCTTCAATTCGAGCAGTTCACGCTTGAGCTGGTAGATGCGCCCCGGATCCGCCCGCGCGCCGTTCTCCGCGAACACGTCCGCCTCGACCTGGTCGATGTCCTCGTGCACCGAGTCCGTGACGGTCAGATAGTCGTCGACCACATGGTCCGCGATGGCGTGCAGCACCGCGGACGGGCCCTTGGCCAGCTGCTGGGGGTCGGACTCCAGCTCCTCGCGCAGCGGGCCCAGCGAGCCGTGCCGCCCGTGCCGCACCGTGATCACGAAGTCCTCGCCGACGAACACCATGATCTCGCCGGTGTTCACCACCTCGCTGGTGGCCGTGAGTTCCTCGTGCTCCACGTAGCAGACCGTCTTGAACACGGCGAAGAGCGTCTCGCCGTAGCGCTCCAGCTTGGGGCGCTGGTGGGCCTCGACGGCGTCCTCCACCGCCAGCGGGTGGAGGTCGAAGAGTTCGGCGATGCCCGCGAACTCCCGGTCGGTCGGCTCGTGCAGACCGAGCCAGACGAAGCCGTCCCGGCTCTTGCGCACCCGCTCCACGACGTCCACCAGATCGCCGCGCGCGGAGGTGCGGACGCCGTCCCGGTACGTCACGCAGTTCACCACCGAGGAGCCCAGCGGGGACCGGGCCGGGTGGCTCAGATCGACGCGCGGGCGCCGCCGGGCCAGCCGAGCCACTCTGCGCAGGCCGCCGACCCCGCCGAGGCTCGTGACCTTCCGCAGATTCCCTGCCATGGACATCCGGATCTCCTTGCGTGGAACTCCTCGCGCCGTTCCTGCGCCTTGGCGCGTCAGTCTGCCAGGCCGACGTGAGCTGCGGGTAAGCCTGTGGAAACGACTCGTTCCGCTTGGTTCCCGGCTGTGGACGAACCAACGGACGAGCGGACAGACGGACAGACGGACAGGCGGACAGGCGGACCGGGTGTGCCTGCCGAGCGCCGACGCAGTTCTTCATACCGGTGCGTCGACCATTACCGACAAGTGGGGCAACTGGGATGATCGCGGCATGACGCGAACCGATGGGCACCTCCTCGACAACCGGCGGCCCGAGGCGGCGGAGCACTTCAGTGCCTTCGCCGCCCTCTTCGACCCCACGACGTTCCGGCATCTCGAAGCGCTCGGCATCGGATCCGGCTGGCGGTGCTGGGAGGTCGGTGCCGGCACCTCCGTGGTGTCCTGGCTGGCGAAGAAGGTCGGGCCGACCGGACGCGTCGTCGCGACCGACACCGACACCGCCCGGCTCGCCCCGGCCGCCCGGCCGCCCGTCGAGGTGCGTCTCCACGACCTCGGCGCTCAGGACCCGCCGGGGGAGGGCTTCGACCTGGTGCACGCCCGCCTCGCGCTCGTCCACGTCTCCGACCGGGAGCGGGCCCTGCGCTCCATGGTCACGGCCCTGCGCCCCGGCGGGCGGCTCCTCGTCGAGGACGCCGACCCCGGCCTCCAGCCCCTGCTCTGCCCCGACGAGTACGGCCCCGAGCAGCAGCTCGCGAACCGGCTGCGGCAGGGCTTCCGCAAGCTGCTCGCCGACCGCGGGACCGAGCTCCCCTGCGGCCGCACCCTCCCGCGCCTGCTCCGGGAGGCCGGCCTGACCCGTGTCCACGCGGACGCGTTCTTCCCTCTCGTCTCGCCTGCCTGCGCGGCCCTGGAGTCCGTCACGATCCGCCAGATCCGCGACCAGCTCGTGACGGCCGGCCTCGCCACCGACCAGGAGATCGACCGGCACCTCGCGAACGTCACGTCCGGAGCGCTCGATCTGACGACGGCACCGATGATCTCGGCATGGGGGCGCAAGCAGTAGGGGCGACGTGAACCGGGCCGGCCGCCTCGCCCAGTCGTCGCGTACGCCCTGCCGGTCGAGCAACCGCCGTCTGTCCGGCAGGTGCGGTCTGCCCGGCAAGCGCCGTCAACCCGGGAACCGCCGCCAGCCCCGCAAGCGCCGCCAGCCCGGCAGGTGCGGTCTGCCCGGCAGGTGCGGTCTGCCCGGCAACGGCCGTCAGCCCGGCAAGGGCGGTCTGCCCGGCATGGGCGGTCTGCCGCCCACCCGCTCCACCGCCAGCGCTCCCGCCCGACAGCCCTCCGCCGCGGCCTCCTCCGGATCCGCCCCCGCGAGCAGCGCGGCGAGGAAGGCACCCGTGAAGGCGTCCCCGGCACCGGTGGTGTCCCGTGCCGTGGCCGGTACGGCGGGGACCCGGGCGCACACCTCCCCGGAGCGGGCCACGAGCGCTCCGTCGTGGCCCTGCTTGGCGACGACCAGCGGAATGCGCAGGCTCAGTTCGGCAGCCGCCTCGGTCGCGTCGGTCAGACCGGTCAGCAGGCACGCCTCGTCCCGGCTGGGCAGCAGTACGTCCACGCCCTCGACGAGCGCCAGGAACCGCTCGACGCCGAGCTCCTTGAGGAAGCCGGCCGACGCCGGGTCCAGACTCACCGGCACGCCACGCGCGCGTGCGGCGTCCAGCACCACCCTCACCAGGGCACGGCTCGGCTCGGAGAACAGCAGGTAGCCCGACAGATGGAGCCGGGCGACCCCGTCGAGCAGGGTGTCCGACCAGTCGGCTGGTTCGAGCCGCAGCGACGCGCCGCTGTCGGTGAGGAACGTCCGCTCCGCCGAGGCACCCCTGTCCACCAGGCAGATCACCGTCCCGGTCGGCGCCTGCGGGTCGACGACGAGCCGGGGGCGCACGCCCTGGGCCATCAGCTCACGCTCGTGCCAGGCGGCTGCCTCCGCTCCCACCCGCCCGAGCAGCCGCACCTCCGCGGCGCCCCGCTGCGCGGCCCAGCACGCCACGTTGGCGCCCGCCCCGCCCGGCACCGTGCGGATGGAGGCAGCCGTGTCCGTGCCCACCGCGAGCGGTCCGCGATGACGGGCGACGACATCGGTGACGACGTCCCCGACGACGAGCAACGCCCGAGCCGCCACCGAATCCGCGCCAGGCTCCGTCGATCTCCCGCTGTCCTCGGCCCAGCGCCCTCCGAGCCCTCCGCGTTCCCCGTCGCCGGCCCCGGCCCGGCCCCCGGCCCCGTTCATCCCTGGGCCCAGGCCGCCGCGATCCGCGCCGCAAGGCGCACGTTGCCGCGGACCGCCGCCAGGTTGGCGCTCAGGGAGGCGCCGTCGGTGTGCCGGACCAGATAGTCGAGGAGGAACGGGGTGACCGCCTGGCCGGTGATCCCCTCCTCCTCACACGCGTGCAGCGCGTCCGCGAGCACGCGCGCGTGCAGCTCCGGGTCGAGCTGCTCCTCCACCGGGACGGGGTTGGCGACGATCAGGGCCGACTCGGGCCCGTCGAGCGCGTCCTGGGCCCGCATCACGCCCGCCACCTGCTCCGGCGTCCGCAGCGTCCAGTCCACCGGATGCCCCGAGTCCGACAGGTAGAAGCCCGGGAACCGGTCGGTGCCGTAACCCGCCACCGCGACACCCAGCGTCTCCAGCCGCTGCAGGGTCGCCGGCACGTCCAGGATCGACTTCACCCCGGCACACACCACCGTGATCCGCGTCCGCGCCAGCAGCCCCAGGTCGGCCGACTCGTCCTGCGTCACCGTCCACTCGCGGTGCACCCCGCCGAGCCCACCCGTCGCGAACACCCGTACGCCGGCCAGCGCGGCCAGCAGCGCCGTCGCCGACACCGTGGTCGCCCCGCTCGCCCCGGACGCCACCGCCAGCGGCAGATCGCGGTGGCCCAGCTTGCGGATGCCGTCCTCGTTCGCGACCCGCTCCAGCTGCTCCTTGTCCAGCCCGACATGGGGCCGCCCGTCGAGGACGGCGATGGTCGCGGGCACCGCGCCCTCCTGCCGCACGGCCGTCTCCAGCTCCAGCGCCACCTGCAGGTTGCGGGGCCGGGGCAGCCCATGGGCGATGATCGTGGACTCCAGGGCCACCACGGGCCGACGCGCGTCGAGCGCCTCCCGCACTTCTTCGGACACCACCAGCACCACGCGCCCGCCTCCTGTCAGTCGGTCAGTCGGTCTTCCTCATCTCTGGCGGGCGGCGCGCCGGGCCAAACCCTTGCGGGCTGTCGCGGACCTCACGAGCCTGGGGTGCATGACGGACCACACAGCACGCCTCGACCACGTCGTCCTCTGGGTGCGCGACCCGCTCGCCGCCGCCGACTTCTACGAGAAGGCCGTCGGCCTGGAGGCGCTCAGGCTCCCCGAGTTCGCCGCAGGCGAGGTGCCGTTCCCCTCCGTCCGCGTCAACGACGCGACCATCCTCGACCTCATGCCGCTGACCTTCGCGGCCCGCATGACGATGCTCCCCGGCGCCGCCGACAGCGCGGGGCACCCCGTCAACCACGTCTGCCTGTCGCTGCCCCGCGGCGACTTCGACGCCCTCCTCGGACGCTTGGAGGAACGCTCCGTACCGGTGTCGGACCTCTCGTACGACTCCTTCGGAGCCCGGGGCAAGGCGACGCGCAGCTTCTACTTCCGCGACCCGGACGGCAACGTCTTCGAGGCGCGGCACTACGACTGACCAGGCCCGTGCCCCAGGCCCGGGCCTCCCCGGCCCGGGCCTCAGAACAGAGGCTCGGGCAGCACCCCTTCCAGGGCGAGCAGCTTCCGCTTGGTCTCCAGCCCGCCCCCGAAACCGCCGATGCCGCCGCCGCTCTCGACGACCCGGTGACAGGGCACCACCACCGGCAGCGGATTGGCGCCCATCGCCATGCCCACGGCCTGGGCGGCGCCGGGCTGACCGACCCGCCCGGCCAGATCGCCGTACCCGACGACCGTGCCGTACGGCACGCCCGAGGCGAGCTCGCGCAGGACCTCGCGGTTGAAGCCCGAGATCAGCGACCAGTCCAGCGGGAGGTCGAAGTCGCGTCGCTCACCCGCGAAGTACGCCTCGAACTGCCGTATCGCCTCGGCCAGCAGCGGGGAGCCGGGCGCCTCGACGGGCTCGGTGCCGAGCCGCGCCGCCAGCCGCTCGACCGCCCGGTCCCGCACCTCGTCCGTGGCGTGGAACACAACGTTGACCAGGCCGCCCGGGCCGGCGGCCAGCAGCAACGGCCCGATCGCGCTCTCCACGACCGCCCACACGACCCGCGGCTCGCCCCGCTCCTGACTGTCCATGCGCCCACGGTACGACCCGCCACTGACAACGCCGTCCCGACGGGGCGACGGATCAGCCGCGCACGGCCTTGCGCACCACGTCCGGCTTGTTCGTGATGATCCCGTCGACGCCGTACCCGGCGACCCGCTGGGCTGTCGCCGCGTCGTCGACCGTCCAGGTGAAGACCTCCATCGGCCTGCCGTGCGGCCCGTCGAACGCCTGCACCGAGGCCACGTAGGCGGGGGAGAGCGAGCGGTGCGACGGGTTGATCTGGTCGGCGAAGCCGGCGTAGTCCAGCAGGTCCGACACGGGCGGCGTCCCCAGGAAACCGGTCTTCACGCCCGGCTTCAGCGCGTGCACCGTCCGCACGCTGTCCGCGCTGAAGCTCTGCACGATCAGCCGGCCCGCCAGATGACGCCGGTCGAGCCAGCCCTCGTTGCTGAGGACCTTCAGCGTCTGCCGCTCGATGCCCGGGTACAGCTCCGGGTTCTTGATCTCCAGGAGGAGCTTCTGGTGGTGGTGCTCGACCCGGTGCACGAACTGCTCCAGCGTCGGCACGCGCGCGCCCGCGTACGCGGGGCCGAACCAGCTGCCCGCGTCGAGACGGGCGATCTCGGCGGCGGTGAAGTCCCTCACCTTCCAGGGAGCCCGGCCGGGGAAGACCTCCTCGACGTCGGTGGTGCGCCGCAGGTTGTCGTCGTGGAGGACGACGAGCTCGCCGTCCCGGGTCCGCTGGACGTCGTTCTCAACCCATCTGATGCCCAGCTCCGCCGCCTTGTCCACGGCCGCCAGTGTGTTCTCGGGCGCGTACGCGGAGGCCCCCCGGTGCGCGATGACCAGGGGCGAGGCACCGCCGCCGGCCGCCCGCGCGGGGGAGACGGGGAAGAGGAGGGCGGCGGTCCCCAGGAGTGCGGTGGTCGAGGCGGCAACGGCGCGCGCGTGCATGCGTACTCCTCGCGTCGAGCGATCACTACGTCACAGACAGCACCACTGTGACAGCAGAGGGTCAACGCGAGAGGGGTACAGGATGGCCACACGTTGAACGGAAGTGACCCAACTCCGCTCACTGGTGCCGCACAACTGCGGCAAGGCCGTGTTTCTTTGCCGGAAAGTCGTTCGACCATTCCGGTGGGGGTCATACTCTCTGCGTCAACCCTGACCGCTCGTGCGGTCCTGGGAGGGGGCGCACATCAGGAATTCCGGGACGCAAAGGGCGGGAAGGGCAGCCGCGCATGCAGGGCACGGTCGACGGATTCAGCTACGGCCTGGTCACACCCCTGGTGGCCTACCTCATGGCCTGCCTGGGCGGTGCTCTGGGCCTGCGCTGCACCACCAGATCCATGCTCGTCGCCCAGTCCTGGCGCCCCGGCTGGCTCGCCCTCGGCTCGGCCGCCATCGGCTCCGGCATATGGACCATGCACTTCATCGCGATGATGGGGTTCACGGTGCACGGCACCCCGATCCACTACGACAAGTCGATGACCTTCGCGAGCCTCGCCGTCGCGATCGTGATGGTGGGAATCGGGATCTTCATCGTCGGGTACCGGGGCGCCCGGGGAACGGCCCTGTTCACCGGGGGCACGATCACCGGCCTGGGCATCGCGTCGATGCACTACCTCGGCATGGCCAGCATGCGCCTGGACGGAAAGCTGGAGTACAACACCTTCACCGTCGGCGCCTCCGTCGTGATCGCCATGGGCGCCGCCACCGCCGCCCTGTGGGCGGCCGGCCAGGTCAGGGGATTCCTGTGGAGCGTGGGCGCCAGCCTCGTCATGGGACTCGCCGTCAGCGGCATGCACTACACCGGGATGGCCGCGCTCAGCGTCCACCTCCACGGCACGGCCGAACCCGCCACGGGAGAGTCGCCCGCGGCCCTGCTCGCGCCCATGCTGGTCGGTCCTCTCGCCTTCCTGCTGCTCGCGGGTGTCGTGGTGATGTTCGACCCGCTGATGGTCATGGGGAAGCCCACCGTCGCCCCCGTCGAGCACCGGCCCGGCATCCCCGCCCACACCCACACCACCGTCCAGCACTCCGCGCACCGCCTGCGGTTCCGCCCCCGCCGCCCCGTGGAGCACAGAGGATCCCGCACCCCGCAGAACCGCTGATCGGAGCGCGTTGTCAGTGCGGGGTCGTACGGTGGATTCCATGCGGCCCGTTTCCCAGATCGAACGCACGGTGGCGCCCTTCGAGGTCGTCAGCCCCTACCAGCCGAACGGCGACCAGCCGACGGCCATCGCCGAGCTCGCCCGGCGCGTCGAGGCAGGCGAGAAGGACGTCGTCCTGCTCGGCGCGACCGGCACCGGCAAGTCCGCCACCACCGCGTGGATGATCGAGAAGCTCCAGCGCCCCACGCTCGTGATGGCGCCGAACAAGACCCTGGCCGCCCAGCTGGCGAACGAGTTCCGCGAGCTGCTGCCGAACAACGCCGTCGAGTACTTCGTCTCGTACTACGACTACTACCAGCCCGAGGCCTACGTCCCGCAGTCGGACACCTACATCGAGAAGGACTCCTCGATCAACGAGGAGGTCGAGCGCCTGCGCCACTCCGCGACGAACTCGCTGCTCACCCGCCGCGACGTCGTCGTGGTCGCCTCGGTCTCCTGCATCTACGGCCTCGGCACCCCGCAGGAGTACGTGGACCGCATGGTCCCCCTCCGCGTCGGCGAGGAGATCGACCGAGACGAGCTGCTGCGCCGCTTCGTGGACATCCAGTACACGCGCAACGACATGGCGTTCACCCGCGGCACCTTCCGCGTCCGCGGCGACACCATCGAGATCTTCCCGGTCTACGAGGAGCTCGCCGTCCGCATCGAGATGTTCGGCGACGAGATCGAGGCGCTCTCCACCCTCCACCCGCTCACCGGCGAGATCATCAGCGACGACCAGCAGCTCTACGTCTTCCCCGCCTCCCACTACGTCGCCGGCCCCGAGCGCATGGAGCGGGCCGTCAACGACATCGAGAAGGAGCTGGCCGAGCGCCTCGCGGAGCTGGAGAAGCAGGGCAAGCTCCTGGAGGCCCAGCGCCTGCGGATGCGCACCACGTACGACATCGAGATGCTCCGCCAGATCGGCACCTGCTCCGGCGTGGAGAACTACTCGATGCACTTCGACGGCCGGCTCCCCGGCTCCCCGCCCAACACGCTGCTGGACTACTTCCCGGACGACTTCCTCCTCGTCATCGACGAGTCGCACGTCACGGTCCCGCAGATCGGCGCCATGTACGAGGGCGATGCCTCCCGCAAGCGCACCCTCGTCGACCACGGCTTCCGGCTGCCCTCCGCCCTGGACAACCGCCCCCTGAAGTGGGAGGAGTTCCAGGAGCGCATCGGCCAGACGGTCTACCTGTCGGCCACCCCGGGCACCTACGAGATGTCCCGCTCGGACGGCGTCGTCGAGCAGATCATCCGCCCCACCGGCCTCGTCGACCCGGAGGTGGTCGTCAAGCCCACCGAGGGCCAGATCGACGACCTGGTCCACGAGATCCGGCAGCGCACGGAGAAGGACGAGCGCGTCCTGGTCACCACGCTCACGAAGAAGATGGCCGAGGACCTCACGGACTACTTCCTGGAGCTCGGCATCCAGGTGCGCTACCTGCACAGCGACGTCGACACCCTGCGCCGCGTCGAACTGCTGCGTGAACTGCGCGCCGGCGAGTACGACGTGCTGGTCGGCATCAACCTCCTGCGCGAGGGCCTCGACCTGCCCGAGGTGTCCCTGGTGGCGATCCTGGACGCCGACAAGGAGGGCTTCCTGCGCTCCGGGACGTCCCTGATCCAGACCATCGGCCGCGCCGCGCGCAACGTCTCCGGCCAGGTCCACATGTACGCCGACAAGATCACCCCGGCGATGGCGAAGGCCATCGACGAGACCAACCGCCGCCGGGAGAAGCAGATCGCGTACAACAAGGAGAAGGGCATCGACCCCCAGCCCCTCCGCAAGAAGATCAACGACATCGTCGCCCAGATCGCCCGCGAGGACATCGACACCGAGCAGCTGCTCGGCTCCGGCTACCGCAAGTCCAGGAAGGACGGCGGCGGCACCAAGGCGCCCGTGCCCTCCCTCGGCAAGGCGGCCGAGATGGCCAAGCCCGCCAAGGGCAAGGGCAAGGCCAAGGAGACGGTGCCGACCGACCGCCCCGCGGCCGAACTCGCCGAACAGATCGAGGAGCTCACCACGCGCATGCGGGCCGCCGCCGCGGACCTCCAGTTCGAGATCGCGGCCCGACTGCGCGACGAGGTCTCCGAGATGAAGAAGGAACTGCGCCAGATGAAGGAGGCCGGACTGGCCTGACAGCGGACCGCGTACGCGCAGTGTTGCAAGACCGACACAAAGTGCGGGCCGGACTACGTCGCTGTCAGTGCCGCTGCGTAGTGTTCAGGACAACCGCGACTGCGCGGCAACAGGGGACGTTCGAGAGGGGAATCAGCGCGTGACCGTCAACATGACCAAGGGTCAGGCCATCAGTCTGCAGAAGAACGACGGCGGCAGCCTGACCGCGGTGCGCATGGGTCTCGGCTGGCAGGCGGCTCCCCGGCGCGGCCTGTTCGGCTCGCGTACGCGAGAGATCGACCTCGACGCCTCGGCCGTCCTGTTCGCGGACAAGCAACCGGTCGACGTGGTCTTCTTCCGCCACCTGGTGAGCGACGACGGCTCGGTGCGCCACACCGGGGACAACCTCGTCGGCGGTGTCGGCCAGGGCGGCGACGACGAGGCGATCCTCGTCGACCTCGCGCGCATCCCGGTCCACATCGACCAGATCGTCTTCACCGTGAACTCCTTCACGGGCCAGACCTTCCAGGAGGTGCAGAACGCGTTCTGCCGCCTGGTCGACGAGACCAACGGCCAGGAGCTCGCCCGCTACACCCTCGCCGGTGGCGGCCAGTACACGGCCCAGATCATGGCGAAGGTGCACCGCTCGGGTTCGGGCTGGACGATGACGGCCCTGGGCAACCCGGCCAACGGCCGTACCTTCCAGGACCTGATGCCGTCCATCCTGCCGCTTCTCTGAGAACGGCCGGGGCTCGCACGGCAGGAGCCGGCGAGCGGCACACGACACCACACAACGACACAGGGGGACGAAGGCGATGACGGCCGAGCTGGTGCGGGGGCAGAATCACCCGCTCTCCCAGGTCCGTCTCGAGATCCGGGTCTCGGCCGGCACGCCGATCGTGGCCGTGGCCGCGCTCAGCGACGAGACCGGCAGGATCCACGGCGTGGAGTGGGTGGCCCATCCGGGCGCGCCCACCCAGCCGGGTCTCGAGGTCTCCCGGCAGGCCGCCGCCGACCACCGTCTCGCGGTGGACCTGGACGCCATGCCGGAGACCGTCCACCGTGTCAGTGTGCTGCTCGCCCTGCCCGTCGGCGGGGCGGGCCCGGTCCGTTTCGGAGCCGTGGCCGCCCCGTTCGTCGCCGTCACCGGCCTCGACGGCGCCGAGGTCGCCAGCTACACCATCACCGGCCTCGACGCCGAGTCGGCCGTCGTCGCCCTGGAGCTGTACCGCCGGCAGGGCGCCTGGAAGGTGCGCGCCGTCGGCCAGGGCTACGCGGGCGGCCTCGCCGAACTCCTCACCGACCAGGGGCTGCCGCAGGCGCGGCAGCTCGCCGGCAGCATCAACGACGCGGTGGCCCAGGGGCTGGCCCGCTCGGTGCAGGCGCCCCCGCCGCGCACGGCGGACGGCGACCGCTCCCGGCAGGCGGCGGCCCCCGCCCTCGGCCCGGACCACGGCGGCATCGCGCCCCAGCCCGGCCCGGTACCACCGGTGTCCCCGTACGGCGGCCAGACGTCCGGCGGGCAGACCTCCGGCGGGCAGGGGCAGCCGCCGGAGTATCCGGGCGCCGCTCCGGACCCCTCGGCCGTCACCCAGCCCGCCGCCCCCACCGCGGGCGGCGGCCCCATTGACTACAGCCACCCGCGCCGCCGGAACGCCACTCCGCCCCCGCCCCCGCCGACCGCGCCCCCGGCCGCACCCGGACAGCCCGCGCAGCCCGTCGCGGGCGACGCGACCGGCTGGTCCATGGAGGAGCGGCTGTACAACCAGGTCTGGGGCATGTTCGAGGACCTCGCCCGCACCACCGCCGCCTACCGCAGCGCCGTCGACTTCGCCGAGTCCCGTATGGACAAGGAACTCGAACAGGTCCTGTCCGACCCGCGCAGCCGGATCGGCGGACAGGGCGACGCCGCCCGCGAGGCGGCCCACGCCCGGCACGCCCAGCTCGTCGACCAGGCCAGGGAAGCCCTCGACCGGGACCTCACCCAGCTCAAGGCCGAGGCCGACGTCGTCGAACCCGCCCTGCCACCGGCCTACGCCCGCTGGGACAACCCCGTGTGGCATGCCTACCGGGTGCCCATGGAGATGCCCATGGCCCTGCGCCTGGGCGACCTGCATCTCCCCGAGGCCGACCGGATCCGCATCCCGATGCTGGTCCGGCTGCCGCTGGAGCGGGGTCTGTGGATCGACAGCGGACGGACCGAGTCGACCGAGGGACTGTTCACCGACGCGCACGCCCTGGGGCGTCTCGCCATGGAGACGGCGGTCGCGCACGCGGCCCGGCTGCTCGCCGTCCATCCGGCGGGCGAGTTCACCGTCCACGTCATCGACCCGGCCGGCTCGGGCGCGCTGCCCCTGGCCCCCCTCGTGCAGACCGGCGTGCTCGCGGCCCCGCCCGCGCTCGGCGCCGCCGGGGTGGCGGACGTGCTGACCCGGCTCACCCAGCGGGTCGACCTGGTGCAGATGGCGGTCCGGGGAGGCGCCGCCGACTCCCTCCCGCCCGGCTTCGACACCGCACAGCAGCTGCTGATCGTCAACGACTTCCCCCACGGCTTCGACGACCGGGCCGTGAACCAGCTGCGCTACCTCGCCGACGAGGGGCCCGCCTTCGGCGTCCACCTGATGATGGTGGCCGACCGCGAGGAGTCCTCGGGCTACGGACCTTTGCTCGACCCGCTGTGGCGTTCGCTGCTGCGACTGACACCGGTGCCCGACGACCACCTCGCCGACCCCTGGGTCGGCCATGCCTGGACGTACGAGCCGGCGCTCGTGCCGCCCGGCAGCCAGGTCCTCCAGCAGGTGCTCACCCAGGTCGCAGCCGCCCGTACCAAGTACTCGTAAAGCCCTCCGACCAGGGATTTTGGCCTTTCTTTTGCCAAGCGCTTTACCTGTTCTTGGTGATTGGGTACTGTTGTCGGCACGGAGGGGAGTACTCCCTGTCTGCTGCGGCGTACCCGTCAATACGGATCAGGTCTATACGGCCTGCTCCCGGGGCGTCGGCCCATCATTGGGTGGAAGAGACCTCCGGCAGCTACGACGCTGACATTTGCCGTTACGACTGCCGGAGGCGCAGTGGATGTTTCCGTGACCCTATGGGTCCTGACGATCGTGGGCCTGGCGGCCCTCATCGCGGTCGACTTCTTCATCGGCCGCAAGCCGCACGACGTATCGATCAAGGAAGCCGGGATCTGGACGGTCGTCTGGATCGTCCTGGCCGTGCTCTTCGGGCTCGGCCTGCTGGTGTTCGGCGGCGGCCAGCCGGCCGGTGAGTTCTTCGCGGGCTTCATCACCGAGAAGTCACTGAGCGTGGACAACCTGTTCGTCTTCGTCCTGATCATGGCGAAGTTCGCGGTGCCCTCGCAGTACCAGCAGCGCGTGCTGCTGATCGGTGTCCTCATAGCCCTGGTCCTGCGCGCTATCTTCATCGCCGCCGGCGCCGCCATCCTCGCCAGCTTCTCGTGGGTGTTCTACCTCTTCGGCGCCTTCCTCATCTGGACCGCCTGGAAGCTCATCCAGGAGGCCCGCGCGGACGAGGACGACGAGGAGTGGGAGGAGAACAAGCTCCTCAAGGCCGCGGAGCGCCGCTTCGGCGTGGCCGACCGCTACCACGGCACCAAGCTGTGGATCCAGCAGAACGGCAAGCGGGTCATGACCCCGATGCTGGTCGTGATGCTCGCGATCGGCATGACGGACGTGCTGTTCGCCCTCGACTCCATCCCCGCGATCTTCGGCCTGACGCAGGACCCGTACATCGTCTTCACGGCCAACGCGTTCGCCCTGATGGGTCTGCGCCAGCTGTACTTCCTCATCGGCGGCCTGCTGAAGAAGCTGGTCCACCTCTCCTACGGCCTGTCGATCATCCTCGGCTTCATCGGCGTCAAGCTGGTGCTGCACGCCCTGCACGAGTCCGGGGTGCACGTCCCCGAGATCAGCATTCCGGTCTCGCTCGGCGTGATCTGCTCCGTCCTGATCGTCACCACGATCACCAGCCTGCGGGCTTCCAAGAAACAGGCGGCGGCCGAGGAGGCGCAGGCGCAGAGCGGAAGCGCTCCGAAGGACAGCATCGACGTCTGACCACGCCGGACGTAGGAACAACCATCACCGGGACCGGTGCTCGGCGAATTGCCGAGTGCCGGTCCCGGTGCTTGCTTGTTTCCTGAGCGCGTTCCCCGGCCCGGGGACGCCGAGGCCGGCTGGAGGCGCCATGAAGTTCGTACAGATCATCGACTTCGAGACCGAGCGCTTGGAGGAGATGGAGCAGCTCCTCGCGGAGGCAGGGCAACGCTTCGCCGACCGGGCGGGCGGCCCCACGCACCGCATGCTCCTGAAGGACCGTGACAACCCGCGCCGCTATCTGGCGCTGATCGAGTTCGAGTCGTACGACGAGGCCATGCGCAACAGCGACGACCCCGAGACCGGCAGGATGGCGGAGCAACTGGGCGCGCTCTGCCTCGGCGAGCGGGTGTACACCAACTGCGACCTCCTGGACGCACGGGACCTCAAGTAGCCCGGCCGCACACGCGAAAAGGGCCACGCACGACGGGATTGCGGGGCACCTTCGCGTCTGCGACGATCACCGCATGATGGCTCCGCGCAGGCCGCTCATGGCACAGTGGACGACCCTGGTGCCGCTGCTCGCCGCCGTCCTGCTGGTCCTCACCTGGGGGCGCGATCTTCCGGCCGGCGTCGTCGCGTTGGTGACCCTGGTGCTGGCGGGAGCCGTCCTGGCCGCCGTGCACCACGCCGAGGTGGTGGCCCACCGGGTCGGCGAACCGTTCGGCTCCCTCGTGCTCGCCGTCGCCGTCACGATCATCGAAGTCGCCCTGATCGTCACCCTGATGGCCGACGGCGGGGACAAGAGCTCGACGCTCGCCCGCGACACGGTCTTCGCGGCGGTCATGATCACCTGCAACGGCATCGTCGGCCTCTGCCTCCTGGTCGCCTCCCTGCGGCACGGCACGGCGGTCTTCAACCCCGAGGGCACCGGCGCGGCGCTCGCGACCGTCGCCACCCTGGCCACGCTCAGCCTGGTCCTGCCGACGTTCACCACGAGCAAGCCCGGCCCGGAGTTCTCCACCGTCCAGCTGACGTTCGCGGCGCTCTCCTCGCTGGTCCTGTACGGGCTGTTCGTCGCGACGCAGACCGTGCGGCACCGGGACTACTTCCTGCCGATCACCCGGGAGGGCGAGGTGATCACCGCGGACGAGCACGCCGCGGCCCCCTCCGCCCGTACCGCACTGATCAGCCTCGGGCTGCTCGGCCTGGCACTGATCGGCGTGGTCGGGCTCGCCAAGGGGGTGTCGCCCACCATCGAGTCCGGGGTGGCGGCCGCCGGGCTGCACCACGCCGTCGTCGGCGTGATCATCGCGCTGCTGGTGCTGCTCCCGGAGACCATCGCCGCGCTGCGCTCCGCCCGCCGCGACCGGGTCCAGACCAGCCTGAACCTCGCCCTCGGCTCGGCGATGGCGAGCATCGGCCTGACCATCCCCGCCGTGGCGCTCGCGTCCGTCTGGCTCTCCGGCCCGCTGGTGCTCGGCCTGGGCGCCACGCACATGGTGCTGCTCGCCCTGACGGTGGTGGTGGCCTCGCTGACCGTGGTGCCGGGCCGGGCCACGCCGCTCCAGGGCGGGGTCCATCTGGTGCTGTTCGCGGCGTACCTGGAACTGGCGATCAATCCCTAGGGGGTGTCCGCAAAGTCCCGCCTGCCATTACGGACACCCCCTAGGCCGGCGGTCAGCCCGAAG
Organism: Streptomyces olindensis; assembly: GCF_040645895.1. NCBI lineage: Bacteria > Bacillati > Actinomycetota > Actinomycetes > Kitasatosporales > Streptomycetaceae > Streptomyces > Streptomyces olindensis. The sequence goes on from NZ_JBEYZD010000030.1 coordinate 87,431, forward strand.
CAGCCTCCGCAGCCGCACCCACCGGCACCGGACGTGTCTCCGGCAGCAGCGCGAAGCAGCCCAGGCTGAGCAGTGCGACCGCCGTGAGATACGCGGCCACGCCCCACGGCACCCGCCCGCCCTGCTCGGCGAGGGCCGTCGCCACGATCGGCGTGAGCGCGCCCCCGACGACACCGCCGAGGTTGTAGCCGACGGCGGCACCGGTGCAGCGCACCCGCGGTGCGTACAGCTCCGGCAGATACGCGGCGATCACGGCGAACATCGTGATGAACGCGAGCATCGCCCCGAGGAAGCCCAGGAACATCGGCAGCGGCGCGCCGGTGGCGAGGAGCGCGACCATCGGGAACATCCACAGGGCGGCGGCCGCGCAGCCGGCCAGACACAGGGGGCGGCGGCCGTAACGGTCCCCGAGCAGCGCCACCAGCGGTGTGAGCGCGCCCTTCACGAGGACGGCGCCCATGATGCAGGTCAGCATGACGGTGCGGCTCACCCCGAGCCGTTCCGTGCCGTAGGAGAGGGACCAGGTCGTCACGGCGTAGAAGATCGCGTAGCCGATCGCGAGGGCGCCGCCGGTCAGCAGGAGGAGACGCCAGTGGTGGCGCACGACCTCGGCGAGCGGCACGCGCGCGTGGTCGTCGATCTCCAGGAAACTGGGGCTTTCGGCGAGCGACGAACGCAGCCACAGCCCCACCACGGCCAGCACGCCCGCCACCCAGAACGGCACCCGCCACCCCCACGCGGCGAACTGCGCCTCGGTCAGCGTCGTCGACAGGCCCAGCACCACACCGTTGGCGAGCAGGAACCCCAGGGCGGGCCCGACCTGGGGGAAGCTCGACCACAGCCCGCGCCGCTCGGCGGGCGCGTGCTCCACGGTCAGCAGCACCGCACCGCCCCATTCGCCGCCGAGGCCCAGCCCCTGCAGGAAGCGCAGCACCAGAAGCAGCAGGGGAGCGACCACGCCGATCGTGTCGTACGTCGGCACGCAGCCGACCGCGACCGTGGAAGCGCCGGTGAGCAGCAGCGAGGCGACGAGGACGGGCCGTCGCCCGTGCCGGTCCCCGATGTGCCCGAACAGCACTGACCCCAGTGGCCGGGCCACGAAGCCCACGCCGAAGGTGGCGAAGGCGGCCAGGGTCCCCGCCACCGGTGAGAAGGTCGGGAAGAACAGCGGCCCCAGGATCAGGGCCGCCGCGGTGCCGTAGACGAAGAAGTCGTAGAACTCGATGGCCGTGCCGGCGAGCGAGGCTGCCGCGAGGCGCGGCATGGAGGGTGCCCTTACGGTGCGTACGTCGTGCATGCCGCGTCAACTACCCACGGTGACGGGCGGTTACGGGGGCGCGCGGAGGGCTTGGGGGTCTTCAGTACGTGACCGTGATGCGCTGGGCCGGTCCGTCCACACGCACGGTGCCCCCGTACGGGATCACCAGTTGCGGATCGGTGTGCCCGAAGTCCACGTCGAAGACGATCATGGTGTCGGGGGCGTAGTCCCGCAGGGCGCGCAGGACGGCCTCACGCTGCTCGGAGGCGTAACGGGCGGCCTCCTCGGGAGTGTTGGGGCGGTTGAAGAACCACGTCTTCGGGCGCCCCATCAGCAGCGCCGGGAAGCGCTGGAGCAGTCCGCGCTCGCCCATGTTCCGCAGGGTGCGGTGGACCTCCGCGGGGCTCGGCATCTCCTCCGAGGTCTCCAGGAGCAGCACACCCCCCTCGTACTCGGACAGGTCGCGCGCGATCTCCCGGTCGGCCATCAGCAGCCAGCCGACGATCTCCAGGCAGCCGCCCCAGGTGCGGCCCTCGACCACCCGGCCGGGGTTCACCCACGTCCAGCCGGTCCCGGGCCGGGTCTCCGGCTCCGCGTCGAAGGTCGCAGGGTCGGCCCAGTCCCGGTCGATGTCACGCCACCGCTCGGCGGGCCGCAGCTCGTACGGGCCGGGCGTGAACAGGGCCGCGCGCAGGGAGTCGGCGGTCTGTGGGTGCATGGCCCCGGGGCGGCCCAGCTCGCCCATGACACTGCCGCCGTGGAAGGCGACGATGCCGCTGTTGCGCAGGAACGCGAGCAGGTTGGTGTTGTCGCTCATCCCGAAGAACGGCTTCGGGTTCGCGCGGATCAACTCACGGTCCAGATACGGCAGCACGGTGATCTGGTCGTCCCCGCCGATGGACGCGATGACCGCCTTGATGTCCGGGTCGGCGAAGGCGGCGTGGATGTCGTCGGCCCGCTCCTGGGGGGTCGAGCCCATCCTGCGGGTCGCCGGGTACTCGACCGGCTCCAGCTCGTACTCCTCGCGCAGTCGCTCCAGGCCCAGTTCGTAGGGGAGCGGTAAGAGTTCCGGCAGGCCTCCGGAGGCCGAGATCACGGCGATGCGGTCCCCGGGGGACGGCTTGGGCGGGTACACGAGGCTCGTCATGCCGGGAGGCTACGGCCCGGCAGGCGGTCGGCGCACCGTGATAAACCGGCTGTGAGCAGCGGTCCGCCACGGGCCGCCCGACCCTGACCGGACCGGAGGAACCGTGCCCCGCACCCTGGCCAACGCCCCGATCATGATCCTCAACGGCCCCAATCTGAACCTGCTCGGCCAGCGCCAGCCGGAGATCTACGGCTCCGACACCCTCGCCGACGTCGAGGCCCTGTGCGCCAAGGCGGCTGCCGCGCACGGCGGCACGGTCGACTTCCGCCAGTCCAACCACGAGGGCGAGCTGGTCGACTGGATCCACGAGGCGCGTCTGAACCACTGCGGCATCGTGATCAACCCGGGCGCCTACTCGCACACCTCCGTCGCCCTCCTCGATGCCCTCAACACCTGCGACGGCATGCCGGTGTTGGAGGTCCACATCTCCAACATCCACCAGCGTGAGGCGTTCCGGCACCACTCCTACGTTTCGCTGCGCGCCGACGGCGTGATCGCGGGCTGCGGGGTGCAGGGGTACGTGTTCGGCGTCGAACGGGTCGCGGCGCTGGCAGGGGCGGGCCAGGCGGACACGTGAGCCGCCGGCGGTAAGCCCCGCCGACCGGGACGGTCGCCCCTTACAGCCACGGCCGCCCCTCACCATCACGGCCGCCCCTCACCACCACCCCTACAACCGTCCGGCCTCCACGATCCGCCGCAGGAAGCGCCGCGTGCGCTCCTGCCGCGGGTCCCCGAAGACCTGCTCCGCGCTCCCGCGTTCCAGCACCACGCCGCCCTCCAGGAAGCACACCTGGTCGGCGACGTCCCGCGCGAAGCCCATCTCGTGTGTGGCCAGCACCATGGTCATGCCCTCGTCCTTGAGGTCACGGACGACGGTGAGGACCTCGCCGACCAGCTCGGGATCGAGGGCGGCGGTGATCTCGTCGAGCAGCAGCAGCCGGGGGCGCACGGCCAGGGCACGGACGATCGCCACGCGCTGCTGCTGGCCGCCGCTCAGCCGGTCCGGGTACTCGCCCGCCCTGCCGCCGAGCCCCAGCCGCTCCAGCAGTTCACGCGCGCGTGCCTCGGCCTCGGCCCGGGGCACGCCGTGCACCCGGCGCGGGGCGAGCGTGATGTTCTCCAGGACGGTCATGTGCGGGAACAGGTTGTACGCCTGGAAGACCACGCCGATCCGGCGGCGCACGGCGTCCTGGTCGGCGCGCGGGTCGGTGATCTCCTCGCCGTCCAGCCAGATCGCCCCGTCGTCGATCTCCTCCAGCAGGTTCGCGCACCGCAGCAGCGTGGACTTGCCGGAGCCGGAGGCGCCGATCAGGGCGGTGACCGTGTGCGGGGCGACCTCCAGGTCCACGTCCCGCAGGACGACCGAGCCGCCGAAGGTCTTGCGGACGGACTCCATCCGCAGCACGGGCGTCTCGCTCATGTGGCTCCTCCCTGGGCCCGCCGCCGGTCCATGCGTGCCGTCACCCAGTCCGTGAAACGGGTCATGGGGATGGTCAGCGCGACGAAGACCAGGCCCGCGACGATGTACGGCGTGTAGTTGAGGCTGCGGCCGACGATGATGTCGGCGGCCCGCACGGCGTCCACCGCACCCCCGATCGAGACGAGCCCGGTGTCCTTCTGCAGGGACACCAGGTCGTTCAGCAGCGGCGGCACCTGGCGGCGCACCGCCTGGGGCAGCACCACGTGCCGCAGCGCCTGCCGGTTGCTGAGGCCGAGCGACCGGGCCGCGGCGCGCTGCGAGGGGTGCACGGACTCGATGCCGGCGCGGAACACCTCGGCGACGTACGCCGAGTAGGTCAGGGTGAGCGCGGTGCCGCCGAGGAGCACCGGATCGACGGTCACGCCCTGGAGCCGCAGCGCCGGGACGCCGAGGACGACGATCATCAGGTTGATGATGAGCGGCAGCCCCCGGAAGAAGTCCGTGTACGCGGCGGCCAGGACGCGCAGCGGGAAGAACACCGGACCGCGCAGCGTCCGGGCGACGGCGATCAGCATGCCGAGGACCAGCACCGCGGCTCCGCAGATCAGCAGCAGCCGGACGTTCAGCCACAGCCCTTCGAGCACCTTGGGGAACGCCTCGCGCGCGTACCCCCAGTCGAAGAAGGTCTCCTTGGTGCGCGGCCACCCCGGGGCGTTGACGACGACCAGGTAGAGGACGGCTCCGGTGACGAGCGTCGACAGCGCGCCGATCGCGGTGGCGCGCCGGGCGCGGGCGCGCCGGTAGCGCTCACGGTCCAGGCGCCGCCGGGACGGGACGTAAGCGTAGGGCCCGTCGGAGCGCTCGGCGAGCTCCTCCTTGTCCACCGTCACTTGAGCACCGGCGCGTCGACGGCGTCCGAGAGCCACTGCTGCTCGATCTTCTTCAGCGTGCCGTCCGCGCGCAGCGCGTCCACGGCCCGGGAGACGCAGGAGGTGAGCGGGCTGCCCTTGTCGAGCACGAGTCCGAACTGCTCGGGCGTACCGCCCTGGTTCTCGAACTGACCGACGATCGTCGCGTCGGTGATCTCGGCCCCGGTGATGTAGAAGGCGGTGGGCAGGTCGACGACGATCGCGTCGACCTGGCCGTTCTTCAGGGCGGACTTGGCCTGGTCGTTCTTGGCGTAGACGGCGGCCTCCCGGGTGGGCCGCACCACGTCGTCGATGTAGTCGAGGCTGGTGGTGCCCACCTGGGCGCCCAGTTTCACGCCCTTCAGGTCGGCGATGCTCTTCGCCTTCGCGGCCTTGGAGCCCTTCAGCGCGACGACGGCCTGCCGGACGTCGTAGTAGCCGGAGGAGAAGTCGACGGCCTTCCTGCGTTCCTCGCTGACGGACACCTGGTTGATGTCGAAGTCGAACGTCTTCTCGCCCGGCGCGAAGGCCTTGTTGAAGGGGACGGTCTGCCAGATGACCCGGTCCTCGCCGTACCCGAGCTTCTCGGCGACGGCGTACGCGACCGCCGACTCGAAGCCCTTGCCGTTCGCCGGGTCGTCGTCCCGGAACCAGGGCTCGTAGGCGGGTTCGTCCGTGGCGACCGTGAGCTTGCCCGGGGTCTCGGTGGCCAACTTGCCCGGAGCACAGGCGTTTCCGGCCGATGCCGAGGGCTTGCCCGAGGACGTCTCCGGCTGCGGGGCGCAGCTCACGGCGGCGGCGAGGAGGGCGACGGCGGCGGCAGCGCGGCACAGGGCACGCGGGGCAGGATGCATGGCGGGAGACTGGCAGCCGACGCTCCCGTTTGTCGAGGTCACGGCAACAGATGTCCGCATGATGGGAACGGGTGTTGCAGTCGTGTGAACGGGCCCCGCAGACCCGCGAGTTCGGCGGGCGCCGGGGCCGCCGGCCGAGGGCGGGGATCGACAGGCCGGCGGCCCATCCGCCCAGGAGCCGTCATCCTGCGCGGGGCTCCTACCAGTTGACTGCGCAACTACCCCTAGGGGGGAGCGTACGTACGGCCCCGGCGTGTGCGAATGATTCACACGGGGCGCGTGCGCGGCCTACCGCTCCCTACGCGTGCGCCCCGCGCAGTGGCTCACCACCCGCGCGCGTGCCACTCCGGCAGCTGCGGGCGCTCGGCGCCCAGGCTCGTGTCGTTGCCGTGCCCCGGATAGACCCATGTCTCGTCCGGGAGGACATCGAAGATCTTCGTCTCGACGTCGTGGATGAGACTGGCGAACGCCTTCGGGTCCTTGTGGGTGTTGCCCACACCGCCGGGGAAGAGGCAGTCCCCGGTGAACACATGGGGGTGCCCGTGCGGGTCGTCGTAGACGAGGGCGATCGAGCCGGGCGTGTGACCGACCAGGTGGCGCGCGGTGAGGTCCACGCGCCCGACCCGGATGGTGTCGCCGTCGTCGACCAGCACGTCGGTCCGCACGGGGATGCCCTCGGCGTCGTCCCGGCCCGCGTAGGTGCGGGCGCCGGTGGCCGCCACGACCTCGGCGAGCGCCTGCCAGTGGTCGCCGTGCCGATGGGTCGTGACGACCGACGCGATGCCGTCGTCGCCGATCATGCCGAGCAGCGTGGCCGCCTCGTTCGCGGCGTCGATCAGCAGCTGCTCGTCGGTGGCGCGGCAGCGCAGCAGATAGGCGTTGTTGTTCATCGGACCCACCGCGATCTTGGTGATCATCAGGTCCTTGAGCTCGTGCACGTCGGCAGGTCCGCCGACCGTCACCTGTCCGCTGTACGTCATGTCCGCCAGCCTATAGCGGGGGAGCGGCCCGGGTCCTACAGCGGGGGCAGCGCCGGGAGCGGGCCGCCGGTCACGGTCAGAGCGCCTCCGCTGCGCCGGCCCGCGAGCCAGCCCAGCAGGTCCGCGGGGGGACCGGTGACGGTCACCTCGGGCCCGTCGTCCGCCTCCCGTCCCGTGCTCCACGCGCGCGTGCCGTCCGTGAGGCGTGTGGACGGCACGTCGGGGTGCCCGGAGAACCGGTCGGCGAGGAAGTCGATCTCCCGCTCGGCGAACTCCGCCGGCAGATCCTCCAGCTCGTACCCGATCCCGAGGTCCACGTGGTGCAGCTCCACCTCCACCCACCGCCGGAACGGCACCCGGGCCGCGGAGTCGGTGACCCCGCCCCGCAGCTCCACCGTGCGCGACCAGTCCGCCGGGGCGTCCCCGGCCGCCTGGAAGCGGGCCGCGCTCTCCCGCAGGTCCGCGAGCTGCACGTCGAGGGCGCGCGGGGCGTCCCGCTCGATGTCGGCGTCCCGGGCCTCGCCGGAGACGTACATGGGGCGGCCCTCCAGGACGTTCACGAGAGCGTCCGCGTTGCGGGCGAGGTGGGCCAGCACGTGGCCACGACTCCAGCCGGGCAGCCGTGACGGCTCCGTCACAGCCGCGTTGTCCAGTTTGCCGACTGCGGTCAGCAGCCGCTCCGTCGCGTCACGTACAGACGCCAGGTCATGAGCGTGATCAATCATGGTGCTGACCCTAGCTCCGCCACTCCTTCGGGTGAAGGTGGTGAAGGAGTGCCGTAAATCGAAAGCACGTGCTATATGGTCGGACGTGGCGTCGGGCATGCTGGAGAGCCGGGGTTTGTTGGCAACCCGTGAATCCGACCGGCGTTGTCAGTGGCTCCCCCTAGTCTGAGAAGGACGGGGGCCCCGCCCCTGTCTCTTCTCTCAAGAAAGGTGCGGACCGGCGTGGCCGACCGTCTCATCGTTCGTGGAGCGCGCGAGCACAACCTCAAGAACGTCTCGCTCGACCTCCCGCGCGACTCGCTCATCGTCTTCACGGGCCTGTCGGGGTCGGGCAAGTCCTCGCTGGCCTTCGACACCATCTTCGCCGAGGGGCAGCGGCGCTACGTCGAGTCGCTCTCCTCGTACGCCCGGCAGTTCCTCGGCCAGATGGACAAGCCGGACGTCGACTTCATCGAGGGCCTCTCCCCGGCGGTCTCCATCGACCAGAAGTCGACCTCCCGCAACCCGCGCTCCACGGTCGGCACCATCACCGAGGTCTACGACTACCTGCGCCTGCTCTTCGCGCGCATCGGCAAGCCGCACTGCCCCGAGTGCCGCCGCCCGATCTCACGCCAGTCGCCGCAGGCCATCGTCGACCGTGTCCTGGAGCTGCCCGAGGGCAGCCGCTTCCAGGTGCTGTCGCCGCTGGTGCGCGAGCGCAAGGGCGAGTTCGTCGATCTCTTCGCCGACCTCCAGACCAAGGGCTACTCCCGCGCGCGCGTGGACGGCGAGACGATCCAGCTGTCCAACCCGCCGACGCTGAAGAAGCAGGAGAAGCACACCATCGAGGTGGTCGTCGACCGCCTCACGGTCAAGGACGGCGCCAAGCGCCGCCTCACCGACTCCGTGGAGACCGCCCTCGGCCTCTCCGGCGGCATGGTCGTGCTCGACTTCGTCGACCTCCCCGAGGACGACCCCGAGCGCGAGCGCATGTTCTCGGAGCACCTCTACTGCCCGTACGACGACCTGTCCTTCGAGGAGCTGGAGCCCCGCTCCTTCTCCTTCAACTCGCCCTTCGGCGCCTGCCCGGACTGCACCGGCATCGGCACGCGCATGGAGGTCGACCCGGAGCTGATCGTCCCGGACGAGGACAAGAGCCTCGACGAGGGCGCCATCCACCCCTGGTCGCACGGCCACACCAAGGACTACTTCGGCCGCCTCATCGGCGCCCTGGCCGACGCGCTGGGCTTCCGTACGGACATCCCCTTCGCCGGCCTGCCGCAGCGCGCCAAGAAGGCCCTGCTCCACGGCCACAAGACCCAGGTCGAGGTCCGCTACCGCAACCGCTACGGCCGTGAGCGCCGGTACACCACGGCCTTCGAGGGCGCCGTCCCCTTCGTCAAGCGCCGGCACAGCGAGGCCGAGTCCGACGCCAGCCGCGAGCGCTTCGAGGGCTACATGCGCGAGGTGCCCTGCCCCACCTGTGAGGGCACGCGCCTTAAGCCGATCGTCCTCGCGGTCACGATCATGGACAAGTCCATCGCCGAGGTATCCGCGATGTCCATCAGCGACTGCGCGGACTTCCTGGGCGAGCTGAAGCTCACCGCCCGCGACAAGAAGATCGCCGAACGCGTGCTGAAGGAGGTCAACGAGCGGCTGCGGTTCCTGGTCGACGTCGGCCTGGACTACCTCTCCCTCAACCGCGCCGCCGGCACGCTCTCCGGTGGCGAGGCCCAGCGCATCCGCCTGGCCACGCAGATCGGCTCCGGCCTCGTCGGCGTCCTGTACGTCCTGGACGAGCCGTCCATCGGCCTGCACCAGCGCGACAACCACCGGCTGATCGAGACCCTGGTCCGGCTCCGGGACATGGGCAACACGCTCATCGTCGTCGAGCACGACGAGGACACCATCAAGACCGCCGACTGGGTCGTCGACATCGGCCCCGGCGCCGGTGAGCACGGCGGCAAGGTCGTGCACAGCGGCTCCCTGAAGGAGCTGCTCGCCAACGAGGAGTCGCAGACCGGCCAGTACCTGTCCGGCCGGAAGGCCATCCCGCTGCCCGACATCCGGCGTCCGCTGGACCCGTCCCGGCAGCTCACGGTGCACGGCGCCCGGGAGAACAACCTCCAGGACATCGACGTCTCCTTCCCGCTGGGCGTGTTCACGGCCGTCACCGGCGTCTCGGGCTCCGGCAAGTCGACCCTGGTCAACGACATCCTGTACACGCACCTGGCCCGCGAGCTGAACGGCGCGAGGAGCGTGCCCGGGCGGCACACGCGCGTGGACGGCGACGACCTCGTCGACAAGGTCGTGCACGTGGACCAGTCGCCCATCGGCCGCACCCCCCGCTCCAACCCGGCCACGTACACCGGCGTCTTCGACCACATCCGCAAGCTGTTCGCCGAGACCACCGAGGCGAAGGTCCGCGGCTACATGCCCGGCCGCTTCTCCTTCAACGTCAAGGGCGGCCGCTGCGAGAACTGCGCGGGCGACGGCACCATCAAGATCGAGATGAACTTCCTCCCGGACGTCTACGTCCCGTGCGAGGTCTGCCACGGCGCCCGGTACAACCGGGAGACCCTGGAGGTCCACTACAAGGGCAAGTCCATCGCCGAGGTCCTGAACATGCCGATCGAGGAGGCCACCGAGTTCTTCGAGGCCGTCCCCGCCATCGCCCGGCACCTCAACACGCTCAAGGACGTCGGCCTCGGCTACGTCCGGCTCGGCCAGGCCGCGACCACCCTGTCCGGCGGCGAGGCGCAGCGCGTGAAGCTCGCCAGCGAGTTGCAGAAGCGCTCCACCGGCCGCACGGTCTACGTCCTGGACGAGCCGACCACCGGTCTGCACTTCGAGGACATCAGCAAGCTGCTGAAGGTCCTGTCCGGCCTGGTCGACAAGGGCAACACGGTCATCGTCATCGAGCACAACCTCGACGTGATCAAGACCGCCGACTGGATCGTCGACATGGGCCCCGAGGGCGGCGCCGGCGGCGGCCTGGTCGTCGCCGAGGGCACACCCGAGCAGGTCGCCGGGGTCCCCGCCAGCCACACCGGCAAGTTCCTCCGGGAGATCCTCGGCGCCGACCGCATCAGCGACGCCTCCTCGGTGAAGGCACCGCGCAGGGCGGCGAAGAAGACGGTCCCCGCGCAGGCCAGGGCGGGCAGGACCGCCACCAAGACGGTCAGCGGCACCGCCGCCAAGAAGACAGCCACCAAGACCACGAAGGCCGCCGCGAAGAAGACCACGCGGACGACCAAGGGCTGAGGGCTCTCACCGAACGCGCCGCGCCCCCACGGAAGCTCCCGTGGGGCCCGGCCGGGCAGCGGCCCGGGCCCGAAGGCGGGCAGCAGGTGCTCCCAGACGAGG